>NZ_LIWR01000008.1 GCF_012978815.1 Campylobacter sp. RM16189
AAAATATTTTAAGGTTTGCAAGCATAATTAGAAATTTACGATGACTTAACTAAAAATGACACAACCTGTCTAAAATCTATATTAAAATACTTGTAGGTCGATTGGCGATTTTGTAAATAGTGGCTAATTATAATTTTCTACTGAGATTTTAATGAGTTTTATTATTTTTATTGCCAATGCAGGCTTTTTATAAGAATAATATTAAGTTTTGATACTTTTGCTCATAAAGCATAGTAAATTTTAATATTTTTAAAGTCATATATATTTTAAAAAAGATACAATCATTTAATAAAAAATTAATTACAATGCAACAAGGAGCTTTTAATGAATGATAAAGAATTTAAAGAAAAACTAATAAATTTGTTGGAGGATAAAGAAGTGAGAGAGAAAATAGAGAGTAATTTTATAGAGAGAATTAAACATTTGCTTAAAAAGATTTTTGGTCTTGCAGATGAAAATTTTGATGAAAATACACTTTTAAAAAAGTTGAAAGATATTGAGGGAAAGAAAGAAAAACTATCAGCAGAAAATTTGAGACTTGCAGAGCAGGAGAGAGAATATAAGAGTCAGCTAGATAAAGTTAGGGATCAAAATTCTGACTTAAAATCAAAATTGGATCAAAATATAAAGAAAAACGATAAGCTTGAAATTGACTTACAAGAAAGCAACAAAGAAAAAGAAATTCTTAAAAACAAACTGGAACAAAGCAATACTAAAAATAAAAATTTAGAGGAAAAATCACGCGAAAGCCAGAAAGAACTTGATAAATTTAAGAGCGACTTTAGTGCTTATGATAAATTTTTAAGTTTATCGGAACAAAAGAGAGAAAAACTAAAAAATATTTTAAGAGGCGATAGTATAGCTACTTTTATAGCCGTGGGGGTTCAACCAAAAAATATAGAAAATCTATGGGATTATCTTAGTAGTAGCTTGAGAGAAGGGCAAGACGACGAAACAAAGAAGCTTATAGAGATTTTTTACTCTCTTTTTGAGTATTACAAAGAAGCAAGCGGTAGAATTTATGAGCTTGACAGCGTAGAAGTAGGAGATGAATTTGATGCCACAAAGTATATGAGGCATAATTCAAGTATAGATCATAGCGGTAAAATTACAAGTATTATTTTGCGCGGAATAGTAAATATCAACACAAAAGATACTAAAAGACAATCAATAGTAAAGTTAGGATAAAAAATGAGTTTAGATACAAAACAAATTCATCAAATTAAAATTTCAAAAGATAAGTTGGAAAGTGATATAAATAGTAGTTGGAAAGAATTTTTAAAAAACGATAATTCTAATTTTAAAAATTCAAATAATATTTTTACTAAGCATATTTTTAATTTATACATTAAGTTTAAATCTAAAAATAATTTTTTGATTGCGCCAGATATCTTGTGTTTTCCAACAGAAAAAAAATTTTGTTTCGTTTGTTCTTCAAATAAAGAGATCGAGCATATAGGATATCTAATTGATGGAAAAATAGATAGAGTTGCATATGGTATAACCAAAAATATGACTTTTACAAATATGTATTTCCTTGAATTGCTCAAAGAGTATTTTAATATTACACAAGTGGAAAGAGTTTATAGAAAAAACTCGAATCACCCCTATAGAGGAATTTATGTAACAATAAATGAGGAATTTTACAAAGTTTTTGCTAGTTTTTTTCAATTAAATTTAAATATAGATGACTTTAAAGACAGCACCGAATACAAGATGTTGAAAAGTTTTAAATTTGAAAATAAAAAATTTGTATTATCAAAAAATCCAGAATTGTATTACGATAGCCGATATGTAAGACAATTTTTATATGAGGATAAAGTAAGGGCAGATATAAAAGAGTATGATGAAAAGATATTAACAGACATAAACCGTGGGCTTTGGGAGCTTTGGGATATTGATGATGAGAGCGATAAAAATACGCTTTTTATAAAATTAAAGAATCCTTTGATAGCAAGAAATCCTGAGAGTAACATAAAAAACGGTATTGTAGGTATCGACTTTGGAACCAAAAGCACGGTAGTCGTATATCAGGGCGAGAGTGCTAAAATACATCCTATGCGAGTTGGTATAGGTGACTTGGGTAAAAAAGTAGAAAAATTACACTATGAAAATCCGACCATAATCAATTTTAACGATTTGAGTCAATTTATCAAGGATTATAGGTCTAAAGAGGGCAAGCCTCCTACAAAATGGAGTGATGTTAATATCTCTCATACGGCTTATAGCTCACTTCTTGCAAGTGCGTCAAGCGAATACAACTCTTATCTATCCGATCTTAAACAATGGGCGGGAAAACGCAATAAACAAATAAAAATTTTTGATAAAAAAGGCGTGCAGTTTGAAATCCCAAATAGCGTAAATATAAAAGAAAATGATATAAATCCTATCGAAATTTACGCATACTATTTAGGGCTTTATATAAATAATCAACATAACGGAATTTTTCTAAATTACTCCTTGTCTTTTCCGGTTACTTATGAGCTTGATGTAAGAGATATGATTTTGTCAAGTTTTAAAAAAGGTATTATAAAGTCTTTGCCAAATTCGCTTCAACGAGCCGAAATTTTAGATAGGCTAAACGTTAGAGCCGGTGCTAGTGAACCGGCGGCTTATGCTATTATGGCCTTAGAAGAGTATGGATTTGATCCTGTTAATGATGAGAGAGTTTATTACGGTGTGTTTGATTTTGGCGGAGGAACGACAGATTTTGACTTTGGTATTTATAAAGAGGCTGATGCTAATACTAGATATGATTATATTTTAGAACACTTTGGAGCCGGCGGAGATAGGTATTTGGGGGGAGAAAATTTACTGGAACTGGCAAGTTTTGAGGTTTTTAAGAAAAACATAAATTTAATGCTTGAAAATAAAATCCCATTTACTTTATACCAAGAGGCACAAAAATTTCCAGGAAGCGAAATTTTGATTAGCGATTCACAAGAGGCAAGAATAAATACAAAAACTTTAATGGAAAAACTCAGACCGCTCTGGGAGGCAAAGGATAATGAATTTGCAGAGGATGGAAGTATATCTTTAAATTTATTTAGTTCTAACGGGGAAGATATACCAGGAATTTCTCTAGCAATAGATAAAAAAGAGATTTTACAACTCATCAAAGATAGAATCAAAAAAGGGGTCGATAATTTCTTTGAGGAATTTAGACTCGCTACGGCTAAGAATTTAGACCCTCAAGATAGCAGACAAATAAATGAATTTCATATATTTTTGGCAGGAAATTCAAGTAAATCGGCGTTTGTAGATGAGCTATTTAAAGAAAGAATAAAACAAGAAACAGAAGCCATGATGGAAAAAAACTTTAAATTTGAACTCAAACTATATCGACCTATAGGCGAAAATAGCAATGACCTAGAAAAGCCAAACGGCAAAACCGGAGTTGCTTTTGGACTTATACGCTCGCGCAAGGGAGGAAATATTCATGTAATTGATAGAAATATAAGTCAGGATATTAATTTTAAATATTACATAGGCAGAATGAAGAAAAGAAAATTTTTAACGGTTATAGATAGAAAGCAAAATTACGGAGAGTGGATTAAATTTATAGATGCTTGCGAGAGTGAATTTGAGGTTTATTATACTACCCAAGGATCTGTTAGCACAAATAATGTTAGTATCGATGATAGCGGTATAAGTAAAAAGATATTAAACTCAGGCTTAGCCGATAAAGATAGTTTTATATATCTAAGATTAGCTAGCCCTAATGAGTTTGAATTTGTGGTATCGGATGATGATAGTATCAAAGATGAAATTTATAAAACAGAAATAACAAAGGTGGTTTTATGAGTGAGGTT
Source organism: Campylobacter sp. RM16189 (assembly GCF_012978815.1). Taxonomy (NCBI): domain Bacteria; kingdom Pseudomonadati; phylum Campylobacterota; class Epsilonproteobacteria; order Campylobacterales; family Campylobacteraceae; genus Campylobacter; species Campylobacter sp. RM16189. The sequence goes on from NZ_LIWR01000008.1 coordinate 3,813, forward strand.
ACAAAGCAAATCAAAGGACTAAAAGTCTCAAGAGAAATGCTGGAGGCTGATATTAATTTGAGTTGGCAAAAGTTTATAAATACTGACAATAAAGAATCTTCTAATAATTTAAATTATATGTTTCTAAAAAATATAGAGAATTTGTATAATAAATTTAATGAACTTGTAAGTTCCGATAGTCTTATCAGCATAGGAAATAGATCGTTTTTTATGCCTGAAGATAATATTTTTATTTTTATACATAAAAGGGAAGGCGAAGAGTATGATGAAATTTATAATGTTGTTAGAGATTATATAGGCGATGAGTATTTTGATATAGAATTTGAATACGAAGTTTTAGAAAAATGCATCAAGGCTATATATGATAATTTGCCGGTTTTAAGAAATGATAACAAAAAAATAGCAAGGCAATTAATTGTATCGAGGCATAATAGTGCCCGTGGTTATTACAAGTATGGATCGTTTGTAAATTTTGAATATATCAGCTCTTCAGACAATTGCCGTTGTTGGGATATGGAGATAATTCCTGCTGAAAAATTTTCTCCGAAAGACATTTTTAGTCTCTGTTTTAAATCAAATTTAGAGATAAAAGAGCTGGCTAACGAGCCTGATTATAAAATTTTGCAAGGGTTTAAATTCAAAGATAATAAATTTATCATATCCGATGAAACGAAGCTAGAAATCGGTAAAGATTATCTAAGCTATCTTTTGAACGAAGATAAAATAAGAGCCGATATAAAAGAGTATGATGAAAAGGTGTTAAGCGATGTCAATAGAGGGCTTTGGGAGCTTTGGGAGATTGATCAAGATAGCGATAAAAATATGATTTTTATACCATTTGAAAGCTCTTTGACTGCTAGAAATCCTGAGAGTAGCATTAAAAATGGGGTTATAGGTATAGATTTTGGCACAAAAAGTACGGTTGTGGTATATCAAGAAGATACTGTAAAAATAAATCCAATGAGGATCGGCGTAGGAGATCTGAGCAAAAAAGTAGAAAAGAGCCATTTTGAAAATCCTACCATAATCAGCTTTGAAAATTTTGGTAATTTTATTAAGGATTACAGAGCCAAACAAGGAAGACCATATACAAAATGGAGAGATGTAAATATCTCACACACGGCTGAAAATTCTCTAAAAAATGCCGCTTCTAGCGACTTTAACTCTTATTTAATGGAGCTAAAACAGTGGGCGGGGGCAAAGGATAGAAAGCTTAAAATTTTTGATAAAAAGAGGGCTGAATTTGAAATAAAAGGAAGCCTGGAATTGGGCGATAATGATATAAATCCTATTGAAATTTACGCTTATTATCTGGGGCTTTATATAAATAATCAACATAATGGAATATTTTTAGACTATATACTATCTTTTCCTGTTACTTATGAAGTAAAGGTAAGGCAGATTATTTTATCTAGTTTTAAAAAAGGTATTATAAAGTCTTTACCAAATTCGCTTCAGCGAGCAGAAATTTTAGACAGGCTAAATGTTATAGAGGGTGCTAGCGAACCGGCGGCTTATGCCGTTATGGCTTTGGAAGAATATGGGTTCGATCCTGTTGGTGACGAGAGGGTTTATTACGGTGTATTTGATTTTGGCGGAGGAACGACAGATTTTGACTTTGGTGTTTATAAGGAGCTTGATACCGATAGATATGACTACTGCATAGAGCACTTTGGTGCAGGTGGTGATATGTATTTGGGAGGAGAGAATTTACTGGAGTTAATTAGCTTTGAAGTGTTTAAATCAAATAAAGATAAGCTGCTTGAAGCGAAAATACCTTTTATAAAGCCTGATGAATGTGAAAAATTTCCCGGAAGTGAGATACTACTTCAAAATTCACAAGAAGCAAAAAGAAATACAAAAGAGCTAATGGAAAAATTGCGACCTCTCTGGGAAGGCATGGATGATGAAAGCTATGATAGCGGAGTTTTGTCAATAAATCTATTTAACTCAAGAGGAGAAAATATACCTGGCTTTGAGCTCAATATTGACAAAAATGAAATTTTATCAACGCTAGAAAACAGAATTAAGTTAGGTGTTGATAGTTTTTTTAACGAGTTAAGAAAAGCTATCGTAAATTATGAAGCAAATAGCAAAGAGATACTAAAAATAAATGAGTTTAATATATTTTTAGCAGGGAATTCTAGCAAGTCGGCATTTGTAACAAAACTTTTTAACGAAAGAATAGAGAAAGAGAAGCAAGATATGCTAGAAAAGGTTTCTATGATATGTGAATTTAAGCTTTTTAGACCTCTTGGAGAAAACAATGATGATATAGAGAGTCCAAACGGTAAAACCGGAGTAGCTTTTGGGCTTATTAGGTCAAGAAAGGGAGGTAGGATTCAAGTAATTGATCGCAATGTAGACGATGTAGATATAAATTTCAAATACTATTTGGGAAGAATTAGGAAAAGATGCTTTCAAACAGTTATATATAGAAATCAAAAATATAATGAGTGGGTGAAATTTATAAATGCGGGCGAGAGTAAATTTGAGATATTTTACACAACTTTAGCATCCGCAACCACAAACAAGATGAATATAGATGAAAATAGCGGATCTATAAAAAAACTAGCTCTTGAAACCGGATTTAAAGATGATGGATGTAATGTTTATATAAGATTAATTAGCCCTAGTGAATTTGAGTATGTGGTATCTGATGATGACGGTATAAAAAATGAAGTTTATAAAACAGAGATAAAAAAAGGAAGTATCTAATGCTACAAAAAGATAATTTGTATGTAAGTTTGGTAAAGGGTTATAGCGGTGTCGGCGAGCAAATTTTACCTTTGCAAGAAGCCGATTATTTAGATTTAAGAGGTATTAACTTTTATCATATCAAAGAGCTTACTTTTGAAGATGATAGTCCAAGAAGAGAGGCTTTTGAAAATGTTATTAGCACCATAGGCATACAAGGTATTATCTTTGTTTATCTTATAATCGGAGATAAAGATGGAGTTTCGTTTTATTCCGGTATTGCAAAAGATACAAGCTACGATGGAGAGCTTGAGCTTGATATAGACGATATCGCCGACAGAGTTTTAAAGCCTAGTATTGAAGGAAATTTTAGAGGAAGTAAGGTTTTTAAAGTAGAAAATAAAGACGAGCTTGTTTCAAAAGTCAGAAATATGAGTGTATTTGGCAAGGTAACCGGAGTGCCTAGCGTTCATAAGGATAAAGAAAATTTTCAAGGAATTGATAGGCTGATTGATATTATGAATGGTGATGAATTTGGTCTTATGATACTTTCAAAACCGATATCAAAAGATGAGATAAGTCAAATAGAAATGGATATTTTCAATTTGCATAATGTTCTATCTCCAATCGCAAAACAATCAATTCAGCACACAGAAGGCGAAACAGACACTAGAACATCATCTCATACTCAAGGAAGCTCTTTTACAGAAGGAAGCAGTTATTCAGAGGCAAAGGTTAGCTCAAAAGGTTCTAGTTCAGGATGGAGTAGCGGTGACGGTGAAGCATCGGAGTCAGGAAGCACAAACCAGAATAAAAGCAATACAACAACAACAGGTACTTCAAATAGTAAAACAACAAATCAGTCAGATACTAAAGGAGATTCACAATCTAAAAATTCGGGTAAAAATTTAAGTTTTGAAACTACAAATAAATTTGCTAGCGAGTGGCTAAAATATCTTGATGAAGTATTAATTAAAAGGCTAAATTACGGTAAAAACAGAGGACTTTTTAAATCTTGCATATATCTAATGTCAAATGAAAACTCCGGAAACTTAACCAAACTTGGTCGTGCTATAAAATCTATTTTTTCGGGAGATGAAAACAATAAAGCTCCTCTTGATTTTAAGTTTTTAGATGAGAAAAGCAATGAGATAGAGGCGATTAAAAATTTTCAAATTCCAAAAGTTAAGACAAACTATCCTGCAAGAATCATATCATCTATGGACTTAAAAACTCAGTCTAATTGGCTTTCTACAAGCGAACTGAGCGTTATAGCCACTTTGCCTAAAAAAGAGGTTGTTGGACTGTCTTTAAGAGAAGAGGTTGAATTTGGTTTAAATTTTAAAGATATAAAAAACTCAAGTTATGAGAAATTTGAGCTTGGTAATATGATACAAAGCGGAAACGAGCTAGAGAATAAAAAAGTTTGTATTGATAAGGCTTGGCTAGATAAACATATTTTTATAGCCGGAGTTACAGGCAGTGGTAAAACTACAACTTGCCAAAGTATATTAAAATCGGCAAATTTACCATTTTTAGTTATAGAACCTGCCAAGACAGAGTATAGAGCGATGCTTGAAGATAGCGAATTTAGCAAGAATTTGATTATTTTTACTCTAGGCAATAATAAAGTAGCTCCTTTTAAAATGAATCCGTTTGAGTTTTTTCCGCATGAGAGCATTTCTTCAAGAGTAGATATGATAAGGGCAAATATAGAGGCTTCTTTTGATATGGAAGCAGCCATTCCTCAAATAATAGAAACAGCCTTGTATGAATGCTATAAGGATTACGGATGGGATATTACAAGCAGCACAAATAGCAAATTTGAAAATCCGTTTGCCGATGGAGTTTTTGCTTTTCCAACTTTAAGTGATTTGTATGCAAAGACCAAAAGTGTTGTTGATAAACAAGGATTTGATGAAAGACTAAAAAGAGATTATATAGGCTCAATAAATGCAAGACTTCAAGGACTCTTAGTCGGTGCAAAATCTTATACTCTAAATAATGAAAGAGGAATAAATTTTGTGGATCTTCTTGATAAGAATGTCGTTTTGGAGCTTGAGGACATTAAAAACGGCAATGAAAAATCGTTAATTATGGGCTTTATTTTGATTAATATAAATGAAGCCTTAAAAATTAAGCACAAAGAATACAAAGACAAAGGTAAGCAATTTAGGCATATTACTCTAATAGAAGAGGCACATAGGCTACTTAGTAAATTTACTCCGGGAGATAGTCCGAATAAAAAATTAGGAGTTCAAAGTTTTTCCGATATGCTTGCAGAAGTTAGAAAATACGGAGAGTCTTTAGTGATAGTTGATCAAATTCCAAATACACTAACGCCTGAAGTGTTAAAAAATACAAATACAAAGATAGTGCATAGAATTTTTGCACAAGATGATAAGGAAGCCATAGGAAATACTATGGCTTTGGAGGATGAGCAAAAAAATTTCTTATCTAATTTGGAAACAGGACGCGCCATTGTTTCAAATCCGGATTTTATAAGACCTATTCAGGTTCAAATAAAACCTCAAACAAACACTAGCGGGAGTGGCGTAGACGAAGAGATTATTATAAAAAGAGCAAGGGAGTTTTATAAAACTATATCCAAGAGCGGAGTTTTGCCGTCATTGGAGTTTGAAAACGATCTTGATGATAAAATGATTAAGGAGGCTTTGAGATATAATTTTTATGAATTTGAAATCAAATGGAGGGATGCTTTAAAAAAAGATCACATTAAGCTTATTGAATTAAGAAAATTTATAAAAGCTAATCATGTACCAAGTAATATGGAGTATCTGAGCCAATATATTATCAGGAAATTCTACAAAAACTCAGAATTTTCAAAAGAGGTAAGAGAGTGCGTTGATCTTATTTTAGATAAGGTCTATAATGGAGACGATGAAATGGTTGAATTTGAAAATAAACAACCTTTTTATATGTCAATTAATTAAATTTGAAAGGATAAAATATGTTTGGTCTTTTAACTACAGCCGTAAGTGCTGCTTGTAGTTTTATAAGTAGTTGTGCGAGTACTATAGGCGGGGCAATAGCAACTGCCGCTACTACTCTTGCGCCGTATATATCAAAGGCATTGGAAGTTGTTTCTACTATTGTAGATATAGCAAAGGCTTTAGGAATTATAGGAAACGAAACGGATCCTAAGGAGCTAGGCTATCAGGCAACGCATTCAGATAAAAGTCCTGAGGATTTTCAAAGCTATAAAGACTATATGAAGCATATACAAAGCATAGAGGTTGATAAAGAAAAGCTAGAAAATGCAAACGATGCGGAAAAATTGGCTTATCTTTCAATCGGTTCTGCGGTCGCACTAAAAGGGATAGCTGAAAATAAAGGTGTTGAGAGTATTGATCCGCATATAATGGTAAGTGTATCTAAATTTGGAGGAAGTCTGGAGAGTCAAAATTTAGCTTTGGATAAACACTTAGAAGTTTTTAAAAGTAGTTCCGATACCGATAGGCTTGCCGGATACATTGACGGAAATTTAGAAAGTGCAAAAGATAAAATTTTTATATCAGATAGATTGAATGATATATATAAAGAGCTAAATCCTGAAATGAGTGAAAAGGAAATTTGCCAGAAAGTTATTAATATGGAGGGGAGTAATTAATGTATGAGTTTATAATAACTCTAGAAAAGGATAAAATTTCTGTTTGTGAGTTTAAAAAAGGTAAATTTGAAAAACTAAAGAATAACGGTGAATTTTGGCAAAAATTTGATGATGAAAGTTTTTGGGTTTGGTTTAGGAAAAAGACCGAAATTAAAGAGAATAATCATTGCGCCTTTGTTATTTTAACTGATAAGAGTGATTTTTTAATCCCTGAAGATATAAATATAAAGGATAGTTTTGAGTTAACCAATGAAAATGTCAAAGACTTTTTTAAAGGCGGTGTGCCTGAAAAGTTAAAGTTAATTTCATACCCGGATGGGTTTAGCGATAATATTTATGAACCCAAAAAACAGGATATTGAGGTTTTATCGGATAAAGAGTGTGACGATTTAGTAAGCTATTTTAAAATAAAAACCAAAGAATATGAGTCAAGATAAGATAATATTTGAGAGGAAATTCTCTCAAATATTATTTTCTTTTATTAAATACTTTTCAATTTTTCAAAATTCATTTAATATCTTCCTTAAATTTTCATCTATGTGAAGATCTAAAAAACTATTGCCGTTTGACAATTTACTTAGCTTTGATTTGATGATATTTTTAACATCATAAAGCGCAAGTTTGGCTTTTGTTAAGCCAATATAAAGCTGAATAAGGTTTAGGCTAGTGCTTAAACCTTCGACTTCATCGCACCCCCCCTTTTTTTTTACCTAAACACACCTTTTATACTTGATATTATTGATTGAACGCCGACTATATCATTTGTTTTACTTAACTTATCACTGCCACACTTTGGGCATTTTGACTCCAGTCCCCAGCTTACATCAACCACATCACTTTTAGGATAATAAACCTTGCTCCATCCGCATCGTTCGCATACCTTTTTAAACGGTTTTGGTCTTATCATTGTAGCTCCTTTGGTTTACAATTATATAGTTATTTGTAGATATTAATCAATAAAATCCAGTAGTTATTTATCGTATTTAGGCTTTTACCCAACTATTTTTAAAAAATATTAAATCTAAAACGAAAGCTTGCTCTTCTATGCTATAAGAGCAGTAGTTGTTTGATTTTACAATTATCTCATCAAGCTTGTTGAGCATTAGATCTAAATTTTCTTTTAATAGTTTTAATTCAAACATCAAATCTTTGCACTCTATAGTTTTTAGTTTCGAGTCTATTATATTTATTAGCTCTTCTTTTTGTGGTATAGTATAAATCTTTGCAGGAAGGTTGTATATCTCATCAAGTGCTTCTTCTAAGTCTTTTAGTGATGATGCGAATTGATACTTCGCATCATCACTGATATTATTACTATTTTTTAGAGTATTATCCATATTATTGATATCTAAATCTATTTTGCTATTATTTTCAAGATACTTTTTAAGTCCATATCCTGTAGCAATAATAGAGATAGCACCAATAGCATATCTAAGCATTATGAGTTCTCTATGATTTCGTCATCTTCCTCTAGTATAGACACCTTTGATCCTTTATCTTCATCACCAAAGATATCAAAGTCCTCAAACTCACCTTCTGCAACATATCTTCCTATTCCATAGCCTACAGCTATAAGCAGAGCTCCTGTAAATATACGTCCAAGCATTTTCATCCTTTCAAATGTAATTTTAGATGAAAATTTAACATCTCCTTCTGACAGGTTGTGTCAGGATATATAATCTTTTAAAATTTTTACTAGTTTTTCATGTAAATATACAGGAGACACTATCTTTATAAATGGTATCCAATACTTAACTACTCTTAAAATCTCATCATCATAAGACACATTTGTTGATATTATCAAACTGTTTTGTGTTTGAGAGATGATGTTTTTGTTTGGAAGTATCTCTTTGCGTAAGAAGTATTTGGCAGCTTCAGGCTTAATCTCTAAGGTAACTTCGATAGACTCATTGGAGAACCAATTTGTATTATTTGCTTTGATTTTTTCTACAAATTCACAATTTGGCTCAAAGCTATTGTCGGTTATCTTTAAATTGCTAATCTTTTCAAGTGTAAAATTTTTAAGCTTACCGTTATCATCAGCCAGTAAATACCATATGCCGTTATTATTAATAAGCTTATAGGGATTTAAAACCCTATCCTTATCATTATATTTACACTTTATCTGTTTATTGGCTACTATCATAGCGCTCAGTTCTTCAAATTTCTTTTTATCGTTTTGAGAATTTTGAAAGCCTTGATGTTTTATTAAGTAGGCTTGATTTATTTTTTCATTTAACAGCTCCGCTATAAAACTATTTTCAAGGGATGGAAACATGGATTTGATGCCACAAAGAGTAGCAAACTTTTGTATATCTTTAAAGCTTAAGTTGCCAAGTACGCAAGGGTCTATAAAATATGATCCGTTTTCTTTTTCTATGGGCAAAAGACTAAGTCTTTCCATGTCTCTTCTTGCTGTTCTTTCAGATATGCCAAACTCATCCATTAGATCTTTAAGTGTAAAAGTGTCGGAATTGTTGAGTTTCATTATTATATGAGCTAGTCTTACTTGGAGTTTGTCGTATTGGTTTTTCAAGATATTCTCCTTTTTTTGTAATTTTATCAAATTTTAAAAATTTATGACACGCCCTGTCAATAAGCTAGTGCATAATTTCATAAAATATTTAAGGAGATTAACATGGACATGAAAGCATTAGTAGCCGAGCTTAACAAGGCTATTTATATAGCCAAGCAAGAGGATATGGGTGAGTTTGTAAGAAAATATACACAGAGACTAAATGATCTATCTCTTACGAAGGTAGAGCCTAGTGAAGATGAGCTAGAGATTGATGAGATGATGTATAAAGATAAATTTGGAGTTTTTGGAGATGTTGCCTGCAAAACTCTATATAAGGTTAAAAGCCTTATGGGGTTTGATGAGTATGAGGATATAGATGAGGATATAATAGATCATATAAATGATTTTTCAGAAGCCGTAGATGCATTATATCTACCAAATAGGCTTAATAAAATTTACAATAAATTTTTAAAAGATAGTGGAGGTGATGGATCTAATTATCAAAATATTAAAAACCAAATCGACGAAATAGATGCAAATTTTGATAAAAGTAATCTACTTAAAATATCAAGAGAGATTGCATGGAGTGTTTTAAAGATTCAGTCATTAATATCAACTCATAATTTTTCAGTAAGTCTAAATAATAAAAGCTATTTAACCGGCATAAATAACAAGTTTAAAGATCTAAAAGATATACACAAAAAGCTTTTAGCTAGTGCGGATAGTTATAGACTTAAGGTTTTGGGAGTAAAAGAGATAATTGGCTAAAGCAATATTGTGATTGAATATATTTTTTGGATATCGAACATAAATTAATATTTAATAGAAAGGTAGTATGGCGATGTTAAGATTTGAAACCGAAAGTATCGAAGAAGCAAGTAAAAAACTTTGTGAAATAATGAATAACTACAAAGAGTTTGATATAGAGCATATAAATAAAGAAATAAAGGCTCTTGATAAAAAAGTAAGTGATTTTAGTGGCTCAGTTAGTCCTAGTGAAAAATTTTTAACTTTTATGATAATTGATAGATTGAAAGAGATAAAAAAAGCTATAGATAGCCAAGATATAAAGGCAAAAGTTGGTGATCTTCTACATGAATATAGAAGTCTTAGTCCTGATGAGCTTGATGCAAAAATTGCAGATATGGAGGCTAGACATAAAAACTATCAGCTTGGTTTTCAGGATGTTAGAGAGTATGTTTTAAACAAAATGCTCTTGGATGGATTAAAGATTATTAAAGAATAAAAAACTTTAATATCTTTTAAAAACAAATAATATAGAGTATGGATAAGATATAGTTTCTACTCTATATTATTTTATTAACTCAATAAGACAGTAATTATAAAATCTTTATATCTTTAAGCGGTATTCAATAAATTTATTCAATTAAATTGTCATATAATGCATAATCTTATTTATACTTTTGAGTATGTGTGACTTTAAAACATTATATTTTTCAATACACTAAATTTTATTTTATAAATCCCGAAAATATCTTACTTGATGACATAGCCTGTCAAATTAACACATTAAAATAACAAAAAAATAAAAAAGGTTGGCAATTGAAAGTTTTATTAGAAAAAGGTATAAAAATTAAACTTATAAAATACCTATATAGTAAAAATCCGAACTCGGTTATAGTTCCTGAAATAGGTCTTGGCGGAGATGAGTTTATGCAAATCAATGCAATGGCTGATATTGTTGAACTAAATAACGAAATTACAATATATGAAATAAAGTCTGCTAGAGACAGCTTGGCTCGTCTCAAACATCAAATAAGTCACTATTTAAAATATGCAAATAGGGTTTTTGTTGTAGTTGATGAGAAATTTATAAATAAGCTTCAAATTCCGGATCAAGTAGGTATTTTGGTTGTTAGTGACAATAAAATTATTGAGCAAAGACCTGCAACGAGCTCTCAAATGGAAGTTGAGTTTTATCTAAAGCATTGGTGGAGTATTGAGCGTAGAAAAGCCTTTCGTGGCTTTAAAACCGGAAGTTTTGCAAATTTAAGTAAATCCAAAGAGACTGCACTTCACTACTTTTCTAATCAACAAATTGCCGATTTGACAATAGCAAGACTGAAACAACGCTACAAGGATGAGAGTGATCTTATTAGAAAGCTGATTTTAGAAAAAAGATACTATAAACTTTTTCCTCACAGAGATTTAAACCCAAAAGAAATGAAAATAGAACCTATGGTTAGAATGAGCAAAGGAAAAATAGAGTTTTTAACTAAAATTTGATGATAAAAGAGTAGCAACAAATATAACAAGGAGCCAAATATGACAAACAAAGAGAGATTTTCTAAACTTTTGGAGATTTTAAACGAAGGACTAATTGAAAAAGAGCAGGCGATTTCACTAACACTTTTAAGCTTGATTGCCGGCAAAAGTATCTTTTTGTTTGGACCACCTGGCACTGCTAAAAGCCTTGTAGCCCGTAGAGTTTCTAAAGCTTTTGCAAGCGATAAGTTTTTTGATTATTTAATGAATAGATTTAGTACACCAGAAGAAATTTTTGGACCACTTAAACTAAGTGAGCTTAGAAAAGATAGGTTGGAGCGTCAAATAAAGGGATTTTTGCCGGATGCTGATTTTGCATTTTTGGATGAAATTTGGAAAAGTAGCCCGGCAATCCTTAATTCTCTTTTGACTATAATCAATGAAAAGCGTTTTACAAATGGCAGTGATGTGATTAAAGTTCCATTAAAAGGTCTAGTTGCAGCTAGTAATGAATTTCCCCAAGAGGGTCAGGGATTAGAGGCGCTTTACGATAGATTTGTCTTGCGACTTGTAGTACCAAGGATTGAGAAAAAATCAAATTTTAAGCTACTGTTATCCTCGCTTGGAGCAAATGAGAATATTGAAATTTCTGATGAATTGAAAATTAGCGAAGAACTTTTAAGCAAAATCATTAAAGATTCTAAAAGCATAAAAATAGGGTCTGCAATTTTAGACGTGATAGTCAATATAAAAAATAAAATAACCAAGTATAACAATAATATACAAAAGCAAGATGAGACAGAAATTGAATTGAGTGATGATATTAAGATAATAGATATAAGTGAAAGGCGATGGATAAATATTATGGGGTTGCTTCGTGTAAGTGCGGTAGCAAATGATAGGCAAAATATTGAACTATCGGATGTTTTATTGCTAAAGCATACTTTATGGGAAGATGAATCACAGATACAAGCTATATCTCAAATTATTGATGAAGCGATTAGTAAAAAAATAGCACAAGTTACAAATTTTGATGGCTATAAAAATACTTTAGATAGTGTTGCTGAGGTTTTTAAAAGACAAGAGTACTATGATGGAGTTAAAACAATAGATAAAGAAGCGTATTTAAAACTAAACATTAACGGTGAATTTTATGCTAATTTGGATGGATTAAACAGTGGAAATCTAAATCCGGCTTTAATGCTGAAAGATGGAGTTTTGGTTCCAAGCCAAAGCATTAAGTATAAATTTATAAAAAATGAAAATAGTCAAGAAATTACAGTTTATAATTATTCGAGCTCCACAATACCAACAAGAATAAATTATGCATTAAATCCAAGACCACCAAAAAAAGAAGAATTAGGAGATATTATCTATGCACTAGATGAACTTAAAAACAATATTGACAATAACCTCAATAGATATAAAAGCGAAGTTGAAAATTTCTTTGCTACAAACTCTAATATTTTTATATCAAAAAAAGAAAATTTAATTGCTATACAAAATATATCATCTCTAGTAGATGAGTTAGAAAGTCTAAAAATACAGACTATAAATTTAAAAAAAGAGATGGAAAAAAGCTATGTTGAGTAAGAGTTTTATAAAAAAACATAAAGAATTTGATCTTGATATAAATCTAAATTTTATTAAAGATGAATGGTTGATTTATTGTATTTTACAAGACTATTCGTTTTGCGTAAATTATATTATAGAATCAAAACAAAAAGAAGAAAAACATTTAGAACAAAATTTGCAAAGATACCAGAGTATAAGCGATGAAGATTTTAGCGATGAAGATCTATATTCTTTGCTTGAAGATATGCAGGATAACATTAGTGATTTTAATTCAAGTCTATATGTGGCAGATAACTTAAGTAAAGATAGGTTGATTAGTCATAAAAACTACTTACTAGAGTTGTATTCCGAGCTCATAGAAAAGGAATTTATAAACATAAAACAAAATCATATAAATAAGGTTAAGAAGCTATGCGTTCAAACTGATATATCCGCTTTGAGCTCTTTGGCGTCTGAATTATTTGAGATACAACAAGAAGAAAATAGTAAAATGCATGGCGCAGGAAACAATAAAACGCTTAGCAAAAAGCAAAAATTAGTTCTTGATAAATATATAAAAATGTTAAAACAAAACGAGATAAAAACACTATGTGATATGCTTGGTAAAAATTTTAAAACAGGCAATGGAAAAACAAAGCTAAATTATTCCAATAAGGGTAATCTGAATAAATTTGTAAAAGAGCAGATTAGCGGTGTCACTCTTGGGCATGATTTTGAGAATGCTTTACCAAGCGAACTTGCTTTGATTGATGATCCTGATTTTGGAATTTTATTTGATATAAAATTTGTTGAGAATAGACTATTTTGCTTTGAAAAACAAGGATTTGTCCATAAGGATAGTGTTGGTTTTGAATCCAATAATTACGGGAAAAGTGGCCCCATTATACTTTGTATTGATACAAGTGGAAGCATGCTTGGTGAACCTGAAAATATTTCAAAGGTCTTAGCACTTTTTATTTCAAAACTTGCTACTAAAAATAAAAGGGATGTTTTTTTAATCAATTTTGGTATTAATACCGAGTTATTAGATTTTAGTTTGCCTGCAAATTTAATAACATTAACTAATTTTTTGAGCAATAGGTTTGGTGGAGGAACAGACATAAATCCTGCTATAAAAATAGCTTGTGAGATTATAAAGTCTAATCCAAAATTTAAAAATTCAGATGTTCTTGCAATTAGCGATATGCAGTTTGAAGAGATTAATCAAATAAAGCCAAAAGGTATCAAATTTTATGGATTAGTTGTAGATTGCTATGGGAGTAATTTAAATTTAGATCCGTTTTTTGATGAATTATATCAATACGATTGTAATCAAAAGAGCATAAAAAAGATTACAAATAAGAATCGTAAATCAGCTTTAATTTAATTTGGCTATATAGATATAAAAATAATAATATAAACTTTAATTATTAAACTTAACTAATCCCCTTCTTAACTTCCGCTACCGCTTTTAAAAGTTTGCTTAATATACTATCTTGACCGACTCCAATAATTTTAGCTCTCAGATTTATTACATCTGTTATTTTGGGAGCTTTGGCGTGAACAGTTTCGTTTCTAATATCTTGAAGCTCACTGATTACCTTAGGAAAGGTTTTAGTTATATAGCTTTCTAGTTTGCTGCCAGTTAGAGCTTTTTGTACTAGATAGTTTTTAAATAAAAATTTATATGTACCCAAATTTGGTTTATTGGTAAAAATATCACTTAGAGTATAGTTTATGCCTTGAACCGAGTATGATATATCTAAAATTTTAGAATTTTTATGTGCCAGTTCTTTAAAAAGAGCCTTTGCAAACATGTAAATTTCTTGCTCCATAGTCTTTGAGTATTTGACAACTACCGAGCTAAAATCATATAGAGGATTTTGCTTATTGGCTTGATATTCAAGTTCGGCGGAGATTATATTTTCTATGGAGTCAGGATGCATTAGATTAACAAGTTTGCTTCCAAAGCTATAGTTTATAAAATTGTCTTTTATAGATAAAAACTCTTGTGACTTATAAACGTTAGTATAAAATCTTGTATCGTTATAAAAATAGTTAATCTCTTGTTTCATATCTACTATTAAAGGATATACATAGGCATTTCCATAAATGGCATAAGTATGATTATTGAAGTTTGGAGTTGTAAAATTTGCTAAATAGTTATCCCTTATGATTTCAAAATCATTTCTGACAAGCTCTCTTATATCGCTTATAATAAACCATTTTTCTACATCAAGACCTTTTTCTTTATAATAGCTTGGAGCAATACCGCTCATGTCATCATTTGTGACTTTTATAACTTTTGCTACAAATAGGCTTGAGTAATCTGTTAAAAAGAGTTGTAAGAAGTTATTTTTATCTGTGGATTCGTAAATTTCTTCAAGCTTATTTTTAAAGTTATGCTCCATATCTCTAAATTTGACTCTTATTTTACCAAAGGCAACTTCTTCTTTGTCAATAAGGACTTTTAGGTGCTGCTCTATAACGTCAATTTGATAATATGGATTATAGAGTATAAGGATGTTTTTCATGAAGTTCCTTTGTAAATTTAATGTTTTTAGTTATTGATAAAACTATATTCAATAATCTTTCAATAAATATTCAGGATTATTGGTAAAATTATATTTAATTTTTAATATGATTTTATCCATTTTAGTAAGTTTTCTATTCTCCAATTCCTTGCTCCCGCACTTGGGGCAGTATTCTGGAATTTGTTTCATATCTGAAAGTCTTAGACAATCGCTTTAAAATTGAATAATCTTATAAAATCCACATTTTAAACAGCAGATTTTAAAAGTCTGTGGCTTGACTGGCATTTTAGCTCCTTATTTGACATATATACTAACAACATCGTTTCATATTAGCTACTATTTTATTTTGTTGTGGCGAGATAAGAACTTAGTATTAAGCTAATCTTATTATGCCACTTCCCTAAAAGCTCTTTTATTATAATACATTTTATATACATTAAATGTATTGGCAAAAGCCGCTATGGTTCCTTGCATACTTGCAACATTATTTAGAGTTCTTAATGATTTTACACATTCATTATTTATTTCAAATAGCTTAAATATTAGTCTTCTGTGTTCATTATTTATTGCTTTGCTATCCACAATAAAGTCTTTTGTTATTTCATCTAAGACTTTTATATTGTTCTCTACCATAATTTCTTTTATATATCTTAGCATAATCGTTAAGTCATCAAGATCTTTAAAATATTTTAACACATCATTATTCTTTAGTATTTCTTCACTTAAACTAGAATAGTTGTCAAATATTTGAAAGCTTTTACTCTCAAAATATCTAAATTTTAAAAGCCTATTTCTTTTTATCAAGTTATCATTAGAGTTATTATTCAAAAGATTGCATATCTTTAAAAGTCTTTTTTGCAATGTTTTTAATTCATCATAGAGCTCGTCTCTAATCATATAGAAAGCAATAATTTTATTTTTTATTTGAGCTAAATTATTCTTTGCATTATCATCTTGGAGTATTTTTTCAATAGAAGCAAAGGAGCTACTATTTATATAGTTCTCTAGCTGTGCTGTTTGAAACAATCTATTTTTACTAAAATACATCATAAGAATATATCCGATTGCTAAAATTATAACTCCATATAAAACATAAATATACATTATTTTCCTTTCTTTATATAACTTATAATGGAAATTTAACATATTAATATGACAGGTTGTGGCATGAATTCACCTTATATATCATTATACTATATACTATGAATTTTAGAGGCTATTTTTATAATTAGATGTTGCTCAATTTTAAACATTTTGTATAATAAGCATACTTTTATTGATTCTTTTTTTGTGGCTTTGTTCAGTTTGTATAACTCTTGTTGAAAATCGAAAAAGAGTTTTTCAGCTTCCTTGATTTTTTGATATTTTTTAACTATAACTTTTAAACTACACTCATCTTCATAATAACATACGTGTTAATGAGGAGCTCTTTAATTTATTACTTTTCTATTTCTAACTTTTTTATCTGTTTTAATTGTAAGCTATTGTTGATTTTTGTAAAAGTATGTTAAAATAAAAACTTGCAATAAGACTCATGGTTTTAAAATAAAAAGTAAATAAGGGACTAATTGAGGGACTTTTTGAAACTTAAAGTTTTAAATATCTATTTAACCGTCATTTAAATAGCATATTCGGGTGGCCTCGCTCCACCATTTAAATTTTTCTTTGTATTTAATCATCTTCTTTTTCTGGCTAATATTTTACTATTAGATTTTATCGAGTTTTGATTTTAAAAAATTATTGTTTTTAATTACTATTGTTACAATATTTTTTCTGATTAATTTAGGAATAAATCAATAGACTTTTGTCAAATTGTATCCAACGTAAAAATACAATTTTCAAAAATAAAAGATTGTGGATATAGTGCATTCAAAACAATATGTAATACTTAAAAATACTAATAAAATATAATAATTATAGTAAGCTATTGTCAAAAATCATTAGTTTTTAAATAATTATTTACCATATATATCTATAAAAATTTTAGAATTAATTAAAACATATATCAGTATTTTACATAACTAATCCTAATTTTATATTATATTTTAATACTCATTTTGGATATAATACATTTATTATTTATTTAAAATATAAAGGAATATTAAATGTATCATAAACATTTGTTATCTGGTTTATTGTTGGCCCTGGTCTTTAGTGGTTGTGTGAGTCAAAAATCTGCAAATTTGAATTATGAAAAAGCAATCGAAATAGGGGTCTGCGATCAAAATATTATAAATGAAAAAAAGGCTTTAGTAGAAAAAAAAGATGATGTTATTTATACAGGATTAAATGCAGGTCTTATGACTAGAAACTGCGGGGATTATAATTCAAGCAACTACTTTTTTGATGCTGTCGAAGAGTCTTATAAGGTTGATGTTGATTTAGAGGATACTGGATCAAAGGTCAGTAAAACTGTTGCAGGAACAGTTTTGAGTGACACACTATTTGACTATGATGGGAGCTTATACGAGAGAATTATGGTCAATGTCTACAAGGGTCTAAATTTTATGAGCTTAAACGATTTTGAAAATGCCAGAGTTGAGTTTAATAGAGCTCTTTTAAGACAAGATAAAGCAAAAGATTATTTTGCAGCTCAAATAGAAAAGAGTAGGGATGAGATTGAAAAAGCAAAAAAAGATCCTAACTATCAACAAAATATGAAAAATGCGGAGCAGGCTAATGCTTATTACGATACATTATTCAAAGAATTTAGTGCTTCTGAAGTTTTCACAAATCCTTATGCAACCTATCTTGCTTCAGTATTTTTCTTTATGGACAAAGACTATGTAAATGCAGCTGATAAATTTAGAGAGATTGTTATAACCCACCCTGATGATAAAAATTTTGAAGCTATTGATAAAATTTTTAAAAGTAGAGCAAATTCTGTAAAAAATAATGATGAAAACTACATATTCTTGATATATGAGGATGGTATGGGTGTAGAAAAAGACTCTTTTAATTTAACTATTCCATTTTTAATAGATTTTCAAAGAAATCAATTTGCCTCAACTAGCATATCTTTTCCGACTCTTAAAAAGCGTTTGCCAAGTTATGGTATGCTTAACGTAAACGGAGTGCAAACTTATGAAATTGCAAATTTTGATAACATTATAGCAACTGAGTTTAAGACAGAACTTCCTGGTATAATTGCTCAAACTATAGCCCAAGGTATAGTAAAAACAGTTATTAATGCTGCCGTAGCAAAAAATGATCCTACCGGTGGATTCTTAAGCATAGGCGTATCATTGGTAACTGCTTATGTTACAAAGTCAGATATCAGATCTTGGACAGGTCTTCCTAAGACAGCTCAGGTAGCGGTTCTGAAAAATGATGGTAAATTTGAGTTGAGGACTCCTGATAATGCAATACTTAAAAGCGGCGAGATAGACAAAAACAGAGATGCTATTGTTTTTGTAAGATCTTTTAATGCACAAAGTGCACCACAAATTAAAATTATTCAAAGGTAGGACAAAATGAAGAAAATTTCAATACTTTTAATCGTGATGTTTGTCTTTTTAGGCTGCGGATCGAAAACTCAAAATATATTTTTACAATCATATGGCGGAACAAGCTTGATCCAAGCGGATGGTATCTCGGAAAATGTTATAAGAAACGTAAGAAATAGGGTTAATAACAATGGATTGTTAGAAGCGGAAATAGTGTTTTTTAGCCCCAAATCGCAAAATATTTTTTATAAACTCACTTGGTTTGATCAGAATGGCTTTGTATTAAGAGATTCTTTGACGGATGATTATAAAACTCTTTATTTAAATAAAAATAGAGAGATTATCGTCAAATATCTTGCTTCAAATAAAGATGCAAAAACTTTTAAAATTTATATTACCAATAAGGGGACAAAATGAAAAGTAAAATTTTAACAACAGCAGTTTTGGCTGCATTTTTAATAACGGGTTGTGCTACTAATCAGCCAGTTTATACTGACGGTAAGGCTACTCAGGTTAAAAAAGGTGATGCGCTTACATTAGGACTAGATAGAGAGGACTTTGAAGTGGCTGCCGAAACTATGATACAAAGCCTGCTTGGTGATCCTGCATTTGTAAATTTGCAGCCTGGTGTTAGAAAAGTGGTGGCCATGGGTAGAGTCGTAAATGATACAGCACTTAGAATAGATACTGAAAAATTAACAGCCAAGATAACTCAAGCAATGCGCAGAAGCGGTAAATTTGTACTTACATCAGCAGTTGCGGCTGGCGGCGCACTTGATTCTATGAGTCATGATGTTAGAGAGTTGAGAAAAGATGATGAATTTAATCAAAAAACTATTGCCAAAAAAGGCGCTTTAGTGGCTCCTGATTTCTCTTTGGCAGGTAAAATTCGTCAAGATAATGTAAAGCTTAGCAATGGAAAAACACAGGTTGAGTATTTCTTTTTGTTAAGGCTTACAGATCTTAACTCAGGTCTTGTTCACTGGGAAGATGAAAAAACAATAGACAAAACAGGCTCTAGTAAGTCTGTTACATGGTAATTTGAAGTTCAAATTTTATTTTACCTTTTAAATTTTGGAGAATTAGAATGAATAAAAAGTTGTTTTTATGCGCTTTGGCTTTAATCAGCACTATGTATGCTAATGAAGCAGAGCAAGATATATCTCAGGCTGATGTGGATAGTCAAAATAATATATCACAATATACAGGGCAAAAAGACTTTAAAACTGTTGAAGATTTTTTTGATGAATTTGCTAATGAAAACAATATAAATTATGGTGAAACATTAAACGGTAGAACTTTTTACATCAGCAAAGCTGCCGCTATAGCGAAAGAGACAGATGCTGATTTTGCAAAAGCCTTGCAAAATGCTTATGAAAAGGCAATATTAAATCTTCAAGGCGAGTTTGTAAAAGATGTATATGGAAGAATTAGTGTAGAAAAGATAAATTCGTATAATCAAGATAATTCAACAAACGCTCAAGTTTTTGAGCCTACACAAAAAGGCGGTATCATATCTCAAATTTTTGATAAAATAGGACAATTAGCCGGCGCCTCATTAGACAAAGCATTAATGGATTTGGGTATAAATCCTGAAGGCTTAACGGAAGAGAAAAAGAAAGTTTTATTCAAAGAGAAATTTGTGTCAAAGCAGATAACTACAGCCTTGGGAAGAATGTCCGGACTTGTCCCCGTTAAAACATTTGTTTCAAGAACCGGTAGTGGAAATTATGAAGTGGGCGTAATAGGTGTAGTTAGTGATAAAACTAGACAAATTGCTAGAGATATGCAGTTTAGGAGAAAACCTAATATAAAAGGAAATGGTAAAAATATCAAAGAGCTATTACCAGATAATGATAAGGGCTACTTAAACGAATATGGAATGCGCTTAGTTTATAACGAAAAAGGAGAGCCTGTAATATTAAGCTACGGCAACTGGGGCTTTTTACCAACTTCTAATGATTCTTATATGCTTGATAGAATGCATCAAATGGCACAAGATGCAGCATCCCAAAAGGCTGATGCGGCTATTATCGAGTTTATAAATACAATTATATCTTTTAACCGTGAGCAAGAGACAGGGGAGGAAGTCGAAAGAGCTATAAAACAAACTATAGATCTATATTCCGGGCAAACGCAAGAGGTGGAATCAAGTCCTAAAGAGATAGTTGATAAGGTAATGCAATCTATAAAATCTAAGGCAAGCGGTAATCTTAGAGGAATTAGAACTCTTAAGAGATGGTCTTATAAGGATGAAAATGGGATTCAAAGAGTTGGTGTTGTGAGAGTTTATTCTTATTCTAACTATGAGAATGCCACTAAGTCAATAGCTCCTATTGGTCAAAATTCTAAAAAATCAAGCAGTTCAAAAAAAGAAACTAGAGAATCTAAGACGGTCAATAGTATTGACGATTTTTAAGGATAAAATATGTTGAATAAAATCTTTATGATTTTGACTCTTTTTGGTCTTGTGTTAAATGTGCAGGCGGAAATTGTAAGTAAAACAGTTACTAAAACGGAGATTGGAGAAGGCTCCGGAATAACTCGCGAAGAAGCTATAAATAACGCCATTATTGAGGCTATAGGCAAAATGAATGGAGTTAGTATAAACTCTATAAAAAATTCTCAAACATTCGCTATAAGCGATAATAGCGGCAGTAAAATAACAGACTCATACAGCGAACAAATAAACAAAGCCACCAAGGGTAGAGCCGATTCTTATGAAGTTTTAAGTGTTGATCAAGATATGCAAGACAGATATTTTGCAACCGTAGAAATTAAAAAAACTACAACTACAAAAAAATATAAGGTTCCCGGGCTAAGCGCTGATAGTCGTAGAAGTGTGGTCGTTTTTGATAAATCTTCCATAGAATATGAAAGCATTGGAAATTTAATCCATAAAAGAATAACCGCTAAATTGCTGGAAAGTCGTAAATTTAATTTGCTTGATAGGCAAAATGAGGGTTATTATGAGCTGGAAAAGAGTTTCATAAGAGATGGAGATGCACACAAAGATGAGAAGTATAAACTAGGACGAGCCCTTGCGACAGATTATATCTTGCTCTTTGAAATAAGAGGTATGGACGCTACGACAAAAACTAGCAATCTAACAGGCAAGGTTAGCAATGCTATAGAGACTGTGATTGATTATGAGGTGCTGTTATTTGCTACACGCCAAATCAAATTTTCAAACACTCTCGGTTTTAAAACTAGCCAAAAAGAAAAGGGTTTGATAGCTGAAAATGCTGTCATAGATGAGATAGCGACAAATATTGCAAAAGATATAGTAAACGCTATATATCCATTAAAAGTTGCGGATGCAAGCGCATCTGAAGTTGTTTTTACACAAAAGCTATCTGTAGGTGAAGTTTATGAGTGTTTCTCTCTTGGTAAAGCATTAAAAGATGCCTATACCAAAGAGACTACGGGCAGGGTTGAGAAACGTGTGGGTAGCGTTGAGGTATCCAGAGTGACGCCAAAAATCTCTTATGCTACGATAAAAGATGGAAAAATTTCTATAGGAGATATTTGTAGACCTTTTTCAAATGACAGCATCGGGCTTGATCAAGGAAGAGAAAGTAACTATGAGCTTAATCAAGGCGGAGGAGTTAAACTTGGTTTTTAAAATTTAGCGTGAGAAATCACGCTAAATTTTATTTTGTGAGCTACTTTTTAATATTATTCATCTAAATTTATTATAATTTAATTTTTATATTTAAGAATAAAAAAATTAAATTAATGAAGTTTTATTTCTAAATTTATTTTTAATTATTAATAATTTTCTAAGAAAAATATTAGCTTTAAAACCAAAGTGTTACCAAAATACACTGATTATAAAGCTATGAAAAATTAATATCTTACCTTTTAAAATTAGAATAAGTATTAAAATATCAATATAAAAAATTATATATTGCAGGTTTTAGGAGCTATTTAAAAACTGTAAATAATAATACAACTCACTATCTAGACTAATTAAGTAAACATAAATAATAAATTAATTGATTTTAATCAATTTAAACTCAGCTTTTGTAAGCTAATATCTAAAATATAAAATAAAATTTTAAGAAAAAACTTAAAAAATTTAAGGAGAAAAGATGGATCGACGAGATTTTATTAAGAGTGCCGCTGCAAGTGCCGCTTGTGCTAGTGCCGGTATAGCGATGCCTGCTAATCTGATGGCGAATTCAAATGCCGAAAAAGGTTGGCGCTGGGATAAGGCTGCATGTCGCTTTTGTGGAACTGGATGCGGTATTATGGTTGCAACCAAGGACGGCAAAATAGTAGCCGTTAAGGGAGATCCGGCAGCTCCTGTAAACAGAGGCTTAAACTGTATTAAAGGCTATTTTAACGCTAAGATCATGTATGGAGAGGATCGTATCACACATCCGCTTCTTCGCGTAAATGAAAAAGGCGAATTTGATAAAAAGGGCAAATTTAAGCAAGTAAGCTGGCAAAAAGCGTTTGACGTAATGACCGAGCAGTTTAAAAAGGCTTACAACGAGCTTGGACCTCACGGTATAGGCGTATTTGGCTCGGGTCAATATACTGTTATGGAGGGTGTTGCTGCTGTTAAGCTTATAAAAGCGGGCTTTAGAAGTAACGCGATAGATCCAAACGCTCGCCACTGTATGGCATCTGCGGTTGTTGCGTTTATGCAGACATTTGGTATAGATGAGCCGTCAGGTTGTTTTGACGATATCGAGCTAACCGATACGGTAGTTTGCTGGGGAGCAAATATGGCTGAGATGCACCCTGTGCTTTGGGCGAGAGTTAGTGATAGAAAGCTAGCCGATCCTGAAAGAGTAAAAGTAGTAAATTTAAGTACATATTCTACCAGAACTTCAAATCTAGCCGATATTGAGATTATCTTTACACCTTCAACCGATCTTGCGATATTTAACTATATAGCTCGCGAGATAGTTTATAACCATCCTGATATGATAGATGAAGAATTTGTTAAAAAACACTGTATATTCACAACAGGACCTGCAGATATAGGATATGGCTTGAGAAACAACCCTAACCATCCAAAATATCCAAACGAAAAAGATATCCTAGAGACCGAGCTTAGAAAGAAGATAAGCGAAAATGAGGGTGTAACCCTATCTTATCTAGGGCTAAAAGCCGGCGATATTATGGAAAATAAAAACAACGCAAAGGCAGGAGCTCACTGGGAGATAAACTTTGAAGAGTTTAAGAAAGCCCTTGCTCCTTACACGCTTGACTTTGTTGCTAAACTTGCAAAGGGCGATCCGAACGAAGACCTAGAAGAGTTTAAAGCAAAACTAAAAACTCTAGCCGAGCTATATATAGAAAAACAAAGAAAAGTCGTAAGCTTCTGGACTATGGGTATGAACCAACACCAAAGAGGCACATGGGTAAACGAACAAGCTTATATGATCCACTTCTTGCTTGGTAAGCAAGCACTTCCGGGTTCCGGAGCATTCTCGCTAACAGGTCAGCCTTCAGCTTGCGGAACTGCAAGAGAGGTTGGAACGTTCGCTCACCGCTTGCCTGCTGACATGGTTGTGGCAAATCCTAAACACCGCGAAATTTCAGAAAAAATTTGGAAGCTTCCAAAAGGCACACTAAATCCTAAGCCGGGTCCTCACTATATGCAAATCATGCGTGATTTAGAAGACGGTAAGATCAAGTGGGCTTGGGTTCACGTAAATAACCCATGGCACAATACCGCAAACGCAAACCACTGGATAAAAGCGGCTCGCGAGATGGATAACTTCATCGTTGTTTCAGATCCTTATCCGGGAATTTCTGCTAAGGTTGCAGACCTCATCCTTCCAACGGCGATGATATATGAAAAATGGGGTGCATACGGTAACGCAGAGCGTAGAACTCAGCACTGGAGACAGCAAGTTCTTCCTGTGGGCGAAGCGATGACTGACACATGGCAGATGCTTGAATTTTCAAAACGCTTTAAGCTAAAAGAGGTCTGGAAAGAGCAAAAGATAGATGATAAACTGACCTTGCCAAGCGTGCTTGAAGAGGCTAAGGCGATGGGTTATAGCGAAGAAGATACGCTATTTGACGTATTATTTGCTAACAAAGAGGCAAGAAGCTACAGCGCAAAAGATCCTATCATGGAAGATTATGACAACACAGAAGTATTTGGCGATAGCAGAAAGGTAGTGGGAAGCGATGGCAAAGTGTTTGAAGGATACGGCTTCTTCATCCAAAAATACCTCTGGGAAGACTACCGCAAATTTGGTCTAGGGCACGGACACGATTTGGCCGATTTTGATACATATCATAGAGTTCGCGGACTAAGATGGCCTGTAGTTGACGGTAAAGAGACTCAGTGGAGATTTAATACTAAATTTGACCCTTATGCAAAAAAAGCCGATCCGACAGCGAAATTTGCATTCTACGGAAACAAAGACGCAAAACTTCCAAGAGGAGATCTGCTAAAAGTTACAAGCGGAGATGAGAAATTTTCACTCCATAACAAGGCTAAAATTTTCTTCCGCCCTTATATGGATCCTTGCGAAATGCCTGATAACACATATCCGCTTTGGCTATGTACGGGTCGTGTTCTTGAGCACTGGCATACGGGAACTATGACAATGCGTGTTCCTGAACTATACCGCGCTGTACCTGAGGCGCTTTGCTACATGCACGAACAAGATGCCGAGAAATTTGGTGTAATGCAAAACGAGATCGTCTGGATCGAGTCTCGCCGCGGCAAGATCAAAGCAAGAGTGGATCTAAGAGGACGCAACAAGCCGCCTGTAGGGCTTGTATACGTACCGTTCTTTGATGAGAACGTATTTATTAACAAGGTCTGCTTAGACGCAACTTGCCCGATATCAAAAGAGACCGATTTCAAAAAATGCGCAGTTAAAATTTATAAGGCATAGATATGAAAGATAGGCGCGAGGTACTCAAATTTGGCTTAAAGGCGATTAGCTTAGTAATCGCAGGAGGCTTTACTTGGAGCACGCAGACAAATCTTAAGGCTCAAACTCTCATCCTTCGCCCGCCAGGGGCAAGGGATGAGAAGGGCTTTATGGCTAGTTGTATAAGATGCGGGCTTTGCGTGGAGGCATGTCCTTTTGATACGCTAAGTCTAGCAAAGCTTGGCGATAATATAAGCTTTGGAACGCCTTATTTTACGCCAAGAGAGGTGCCTTGCTACATGTGTACCGATATTCCTTGTACGGTAGCCTGTCCGACGGACGCTCTTGATGTGAAACTCGTTAGCACTGACGATAAGCTTGATATCAACAAATCTCGCATGGGCATAGCCGTGCTTGATCCTTATAGCTGTATAGCCTTTGCAGGAATTCAGTGCGATGCCTGTTATAGGGCTTGTCCGCTTATAGATAAGGCTCTTGTGCTTGAGTATAAAAGAAACGAACGAACCGAAAAGCACGCATTTTTACTTCCTGTGGTGGATGCAAACTACTGCACGGGTTGCGGAAAATGCGAAAACGCCTGCGTAACGAAAAAAGCGGCGATTTTCGTGCTTCCAAGAGAGATTGGGCTTGGCGAAGTTAATGATAACTACGTAAAAGGCTGGGTTGAGGGCGATGATACGAGATTAAAAGATATAGACACTAAGATCAAGCTTGATCAAAACAAAGTCAAAGACTACCTTAACAGCGGAGAGATATGATGAAATACCTACTGCTTAGAAGAATAACTCAAATTTCGATTTTGGCTCTGTTTTTGATTAGCAATCTTTACGGACTTAAAATTCTGCAAGGAAATTTAAGCTCGTCTATGATCTTTGGCACTATCCCGCTTAGCGATCCGTTTGCAGTGTTGCAGCTGTTTTTAGCTAGTTTTACACTTGCCGGCTCTGCTGCGCTCGGGGCTTTGATAGTTGTGTTGATATACGCTCTTATCGCGCCTCGTGCATTTTGCGCTTGGGTATGTCCTGTAAATATAATAACAGATTTTGCAAGATTTGTTAGAGTCAAATTTGGCTACGACAAAGATAAAAAAGTAGTCGTGTTTTCTAAAAGCTTTCGCTACTACATACTTGCCTTTGTGCTTTTTATGTCCGTTGTTATGCAAACGCCCGCATTTGAGGGCGTAAGCTTTATCGGCATAATTCAGCGCGGTATCATATACGGCGGCACGCTTTGGATATTTGTGGCTTTTGGCGTATTTGCGATAGACGCTTTTGTGGGCGATAGGCTGATATGCTCAAAGCTTTGTCCTCTTGGCGCTTTTTATGCGACGATTGGCAAATTTGCGTTTATCCGCGTAGAGCACGATAGCCAAAACTGCACAAAATGCATGAAGTGCAAAGTGATATGTCCTGAAAGCCAAGTGCTGGGAATAATCGGAAAGCAAAGCGGTTTGATAACCTCTAGCGAATGTATCAGCTGCGGACGCTGTATAGACGTGTGCGGCGATGATGCACTAAAATTTAGTATAAGAAATTTAAGGAGAAAATGAATGAAAACTTTTAGGTTTGCACTTGGTGCAATGGCTGCGGCAATCATCCTTGCAGGGTGCAATGCGCCGTCAGTCGCGGACAACAAGCCAAAGGATTTGGGCGGATTAAGAAGTTCTGATGTGATGGATGAAAATTCAGTCAAGCTACTGGAGTATCAATACTCAACTGATCCTGCAGGAACTGCTAAAAACATAGAGCGCGCATTTGAAAACGCTCCTCCGATGATCCCTCACGATCTAGAAGGGCTTATTCCTATCACCAAAGATATGAATATGTGCGTAACCTGCCATATGCCTGATGTAGCCAAAGACGCCGGAGCTACGCCTCTGCCTAAATCGCACTTTTATAGTATCAGAAACAACAAAGACTTAGCAGATAAGCTAAGCGATGATAGGTATAACTGTACTCAGTGCCACGCTCCTCAAACAAATTTGACAGCGCCGTTTAAAAATAACTTTAAACCTGAGTTTAGAACCGAGGACGGCGCTCAAAGATCAAATTTGCTTGACATACTAAATGACGGTGTGAGGTAAGATTGCAAGAGGCGAATAATCTCTCAAGACGAAGACTTTTTACAAAAATTTTGGGTGCTAAAGAAGAGGCGCCCAAATTTATAAATCCTCCATATTTTTGCGGAGAATTTGACTGCGTAGGTTGTCACGCTCCTTGCGTGAAGGCTTGCGGGCGAGAGCTTTTGAGGTTTGAGAATGAAAGAGTTGTTTTTGAGTTTAAAAATTTAGGTTGCAATTTCTGCAAGGATTGCGCCATAGCCTGCGAAGAGGTGGGCAAAGAGGTTTTAAGTCTAAAATTCCCAGCCAAAATAGAGGCAAAGGTTAGCATAGACGTATCTTCTTGTTTAGCGTGGAATAATACGATTTGTTATAATTGCCAAGATGTATGCAAATTTAAAGCGATTGACTTTTTTGGCGTTTTTCGCCCTGTTATAAACGAACGCTGCACGGGATGTGCGCAGTGTCTTGAGGTGTGTTTTAAAAATTCTATCAAAATGGAGGCTTTATGAAAATTCTACTCGCTTTTTTAGCGCTTTTAAATTTGGCTTTTTCTCTTGATATAAAAGAGCCTTACAAGATCATAGAAGCGCACTCTAACGTGATAAGTTCCTCGCTTTTAAACGACAAACTTTATCTTGGTACCGACAGCGGTCAGGTAAATATTTATGATATGAAGAGCGAGGAGTTTTTAGAGCCTATAGTTTTACCAAAGATAAAGACGCATTTTACGGATGACGAGTTTGCAAAAGTATTTAGCATAGATGAGCTTAACGGCGTGCTGATGGTGCTAAGCGAGACGAGTTACGGCAAAAGACTTTTGCACGTTTATGAGATGATTGACGGTAAAAGAGTAGAGACTAAAACTATAAATTTAAATAACGAATCAATCAAAAAGGCTCTATTTTTAGATCCAAAGACAGCTGTCATCGGTTCGCTTAGTAATGAAATTTATTTTTTAAATTTAGAAACGGGCAACATAGACTTTAGCAAAAAATTTTCTATAGCGTCGCTATCTGACTTTGAGCTTAGCGAAGATAGAAGCAAGATCGCCGTGGGATGTGAGAGCGGGATAGTTTATATATTTGACGCTAAAGAGCGCAAAGTGCTAAACGAGCTTGGCTTTCATAAAGATAATATGTATGATATAGAGTATAAAAACGGCGCTATCGTTACAGGCGGAGTGGATAGACATGCAGGAGTTTATAGTGGTGGCAGTATCGGCATGATGAGGTCAAATTTTTTAGTCTATGCGGTAGGTCTTAGCGATGACGGCAAACTTGGAGCATTTATGAGTGATGATCTAAGCGATATAGACGTATTTGAAGTAAACAGCAAGAGAATTTTAGCAAGGCTAAAAACTATGCAAAGCACCATAAACGGCATACATTTTTTAGATGATAGTTCTCTTATAAGTGTTGCTTACGAGAAAAAAGTAAAATTTTGGAGATTTAGATGAATATTTCAAGTGTGATAGTGCATGTAAAAGATGAAAATTTGATAGACGAGATCTTAAATTCGCTTCGTAAAATGAGCCAGTGCGAAGTTATTGCTTATGAAAACGCAAAGATAGTAGCACTTATAAGCGTAGATAATTTTGAAGACGAGCTTGAGACTTTTAAGGTTATGGAGCGTATAAATGGCGTTGCAGGCGTTGCGATGGTGTATAGCTATCAAGAGGATTTAGAGGGCGATTTACAGAGGCTAAAAGAGAGCGGCAAACTCAGCGAAGTGCTTACAAACGATGATATGCAAGCTCGTGATATAGTTTATAGCGGTAGCGTTCACCATAAGGTTAAATAGCTTAAATTTAACCTTCTTTTTATTCAAATCTATACTAAAATCAAAAAATCTAACCTCAAATTCAACGCAAACTATATAAAATATTAGAAAATAAAATTTTAGGAGCTTATAATGGGCGTGAATTTGAGTAGATTAAAAGATCTTTTTATAGAGATTAATTCTATAAACGATTATAGTTTCGGCGACGGAATGAGCCGACTTGCTTACACTTCTCAGGACAAAACCGCGCGCGAACTGTTTATAAAGCGCTGTCAGGAAGCGGGGCTTAGCGTAAGAGTGGATGCGATAGGCAATATCTTTGCAAGGCGCGAAGGAAGCGAGCCGAATTTACCCGCAATTGCCTTTGGGTCCCACCTTGATACGGTTATAAACGGCGGACAGTTTGACGGAATTTTAGGCGTGCTTGGTGGACTTGAAGTAATCCGCTCGCTAAATGATGAAAATATCAAAACAAAACACCCTCTTGAGCTAATCGTGTTTGAGTGTGAGGAGTCAAGCAGGTTTAATATCGCGACTCTTGGCAGCAAGGTAATGTGCGGTAAGCTAGGATATGAGAAGCTAAAGGATGTTAAAGACTTTACGGGACGTGAAATAGGCGAAATTTTTAGCGAATTTGGAATAGATATAAAAAGGATCGAAGAGGCTAAAAATTTAGAACCTAACTACAAAGGTTTTTTTGAAATTCATATTGAGCAAGGACCGCTTCTTGATAATGAAAAAATTCAAATCGGTGTAGTAAGCGCAATCGCTGCGCCTCATAGATTTAGCGTGCGAGTTATCGGGCAGCCTCAGCACTCAGGAACTACTGCTATGAAATACCGAAATGACGCACTTTGCGCGGCGGCTGAGATAATACTAGCAGTTGAAAAGATAGCAAAAGATAATTCTCAAAATAGCGTAGTGGCAACTACGGGTAATTGCTCCGTAAAACCGGGCGTGATGAACGTAGTGCCGGGAGAAACGACGCTGCTTATTGATCTAAGGGGTATAAATTTGCAAACCCGTGAAGATGCCTACGCTCAGATAATCTCGCATATAAACAAAATAGAAGAGAAACGAGGCGTAAAATGCGAGATAAAGCAACTTGGCTTTGATACTCCATGCAAGCTTGACGAGAGGCTTATAAATTTGATAGCTTCGGAAGCTAAGGGGCTAAATTTAAGCTATGAGATAATGCCAAGCGGAGCAGGACATGACGCTATGCATATGGCTGAAATTTGTCCTACTGCGATGATATTTATCCCTTCAAAAGACGGAATCAGCCATAATCCTGCAGAATTTTCAAAATGGGACGATATAGAAAACGGGCTAAATCTTTTAAAAAGCGTGATCTTAAAAGAGGCTGAATAAATTAAAAAATATATTAAAATAGTAATAAAACATAGAATAAGGAGAAGTTATGCAAATAAATTCCGTATCAAATAATTTCAGTTTTTATGGCTTTAATCAAAACGAAAATACATCTAAATTTAGGGATTCGGTTTCAAATTTAAGTGCTATACAGATTACAAATGGCTATTTTTCTGATTTTCAGAACAAGGCTTTTGAACAGAGTGGCTTAAATTTCAGTATACAGTCAGCAGTGGATTTTGGCTTTTTCAATGAAGTAGCAAAAAGCCCTCAAAGACTAGAGAATATCTTAAAAAATATCGACTATAAGTCTATCGGTTATTTTGGTAAGGATATATCTTCTTTATCGCAAAATGAAGCTAGCGATCTTGTGAGTGAGAATGGATTTTTTGGTATCACAAATACAGCAAACAGAATAGCTGATTTTGTGATAAATGGCTCCGGAGGAGATCTTGAAAAGCTTCAAATCGGGAAAGAAGGCGTATTGAATGGTTTTAAAGAAGCTGAGCGTATGTGGGGAGATAAACTTCCTGAAATTTCTCAGCAAACCATCCAAAAAACTTTGGCTGCTATAGATCAGCAGATTGCCAAATTGGGCGGCAATGTACTTAATGTCCAGGCTTAGCCTTGTATCGATTCTGATTTTACCTGTATTTTTTGGAGGATGCACACAGTTTTTTTCTTTTACAAAAACTATTCCGCCAAAACAAGCAGAAAAGCAAAATCCTATTTTGACCAAAGAGCGGATGATAAAGGGCTTCATAAGCGATCTCGTATATTCCGAATCAGGCTGGTGCTATACTATAAATAGTATTGATACCTCAAATAATAAGCTTGAAAGCGGTGTATTTTGTGGCGATAGTCATGAGTTCTCTTACGGAGATCTTGTTTATACAATTATTATAGATAATAGGATAAAAAAGATGTTTCTTCTACAAAAAGAGTATGTAAAAGCAGAAACTAAATATAAAAAATTGGATTCTATAGGGTTGAAAAAACCTATACTAAAGCGTTATAACAAGAAAAAGATAACCGAAGTGCCTAAATCAGAGCAAATCAGATTTGATTAGCCATTGATTTACCGAAGTAATTTATAATTCTTTCAAGCAATCAAAGTTAGAACTCCTTTTAAGGGGGCGAGACAAAGCTCCCTTTTTTATTATTCTCAGTTACTTTTTGTAATTTTTTTGTTTTTATTTTTTAAAATTTTAAATTTTTTTGTAAATTTAGACCATTTTTTAGGTTGTTTTTTTAAGAAAAAAGTCTTCAAAACTCATTATTATAAAATTAATTATCAAAAATTAATATTTTATTTTGTAATAAAATGCTTTACATAAGCCTATTTTAGGGATTAAATACACATTATAATACAAAACTTAATTAACAACTTTTTTATAAAATAGTTTAAGTTATTTTGCATTTCATTTATGTTAATATTGCCACTATAAACAATTTTAATTCAAAGGGGTTTAAATGAAATTGACTAAAATTAGTTTAGCGGCTTTGGTTGCTTTAGGTGCTTTCTCAAGCGTTGCAAGTGCAACTCCACTTGAAGATGCTATTAAAAATGTAGATCTTTCAGGATATGCAAGATATAGATATACAAACGATTTAACAGACAATAACGGCAAAAAAGATGATAACGGAAGACATCAGTTTAAATCTATATTCTCTTTTAAAGCCGCACTTGACGATAATTTCTTTGGTGTTTTAAGCCTAAGATATGCTTCTAATGATAGTAGTTCAGGATATGCTAATACTGCCGATATAACAGACACAGAAAGCACTTTTGGAGTTCAGGAATTCTATCTTGGATACAAAGTTGGCAATACTACTGTGGCAGCTGGTAAGCAAGTAATGGGAACATACTTTACAGACGATTTGGCTGGCACAGGTATAAAAATTATGAACTCTGATATACAAGGTTTAACACTTGCTGCTGTTGCATTTGATGCGATTGAGACAGGTGGAGACTTTGATGGTAACTTAAAAAATACACTTCCTGAAGTTCCAAATGTTTATGGTTTAGCAGCAATGGGCAACTATGATCCATTTAGTTTTAAACTATGGTATGCCAGTCTTGAAAATATAGCTAATCTATACGCTGCAGATGCTGGTCTAAAATTTGATTTAGGGGCTGCAAAACTAGGATTCCAAGGACAATATGTACAAAATTCTGCAAAAGACAACACATATTCTGATGGTAAATTCTATGCATTAAAAGGCGATGCTGACTTTTTTGGATTTAATGTAAATTTAGGTTATATAAACTTTGAATCAGATGATGCCAATAAAGTATCTTTCGTAACAATAGAGGATAATGGCAAATTAATCAATCCTGCAAAACTTCTAAATTCTGTAATGAACAGTGGTAAGCAATACTACAACAATATCCAAGATGAAAACAAATATTGGTTCTTAGGACTAGGATATAAGATGGATAAAGTTTCTTTGTATGCGAACTATATTGATGGCGAAGGCTTTAGTCACGCCAAAGGATTTGGTAAAGATGCTGACAGAAAAGAGTGGAATGCCGGCGGTGCTTACAGATATAGCAAAAAACTTGTATTCTCAGGATTCTATGCGGCAGCTAAAGAAGAAAAAAATAACCTAACAAGCAAGAGAGATAGAATTAGATTTGAAACTAGATGGAATTTCTAATTTAGAGTCTATATTTTAAAATATGATATAATCCCAAGTAAGAATTTCTTGCTTGGGATTTTTAAATTTAAAACAAAGGGTTTTAATGAATTGGTATAAAATTTCATTTTTGGCATGTTTTATTTCTATTTTTGGCCTGAATGCAGATGAGCCAAGCTATATATTTGAAGCTAAAGGCGAATTTGCGAAAGAGCTAAAAGCTCTTGTTGAAAAATATTCCAAAGATGAAAATATAAGTATAAATGTTTATGAAAAATCTAAAGAGCAAGATAGGAGCGGTAGGTTTTTAAATATAGGTATCGATAGCAATAAAAAATATAGTCTAGAAAAGGGAAAGGAATTATATACTAAAAATTGTGCTAGATGTCACGGAGAGAACGGAGAAAAAAGAGCCTCTTACGGATCTGAAAAACTTACAAAACTATCTGCTGATGATATAGAAGTTGCGTTTTCTGGTTATCTAAACGATCCTTCTTACGGTGGTAGCACTAGGGATATAATGAAGTCTATTGCCGCAACAACTACATATAATGAACTTGGAGATATTATTGTATTTTTAAAAGGTGTTGATGCTTTAAAATATAAGCATAGCCAAGATGAAAATACAGATGTCGCAACTACTCCTAACCAAGGTAGCTATTTAAGATAAATTCTTTTAAAATTATACATTTAATGTTAATATTTTATATGGTATTAATACCATATAAAATAAATGTTATTTTAAAATACCTGTTTTTAGTAAATGATTGGTAATTTTTTTAAATTTTTTTATCAAATTTAAGTTATTAAAATGAATTTTTATGATAATATGTGTCATATTTTAAATTTTAAAGGAGTTTAAATGAAATTAACAAAGATTAGCTTGGCAGCTTTGGTTGCTTTAGGTGCTTTCTCAAGCGTTGCAAGTGCAACTCCGCTTGAAGATGCTATTAAAAATGTAGATCTTTCGGGATTTGCAAGATATAGATACACTAATGAAAAAACTACTCCTGCAGTAGGAGATAAAGAGACTGATGCCGGACATCAATTTAAAATGCTTACAACTTTCAAGGCAGCACTTGATGATAACCTCTTTGGCGTTTTGGGTTTGAGATATAGCACTACTGATGGTTCTGGATCAACAAACGGAGACAGGACAGACACAACCGATACTTTTAGAGTTAATGAATTCTACCTTGGCTATAAAAGAGATAACACAACAGTAACTCTTGGTAAGCAGATAATCGGTTCATACTTTACAGATGACGAGGCTGGAACCGGTATTAAAGTCATAAACACAGACATTAAAGGTCTAACACTTGCGGCTATAGCATTCGATGCACTTGAATATAGCGGTGAAACAGACTCTGCTATACCACAAGTTGCTTTTAGCAACAACCTTTATGGTGTAGCTGCTATAGGTTCTTACGATCCTGTAAATTTCCAACTATGGTATGCAATGCTTGTTGATGTTGCGAATGCTATAGCTGCCGATGTTTCATTTGGCTTTGATATTAGCGATGATGTCAATTTGGGTCTTCAAGCTCAATATGGAAATGTTGATGTAGATGATAAAGTATCAGCCTTGTATAAAGATACAAACTTTTATGCGACAGAGGCAGCTGCAAGTATTTTTGGCGTAGATCTTTCATTGGGATATATAGGCTGGAAAGTTAAAGATAAAGCAAAAGGTTTCTCAACACTTGAAGATCAAGGTTCATTTATAAGTTACGGAGAGCAGACTTTTGATTATACCGATCTTGAAGGAAGAGGTAATTTCTGGTTTGCTACTGCCGGCTATGGATTTGGTGATTTTGGTATAGCTGCTGAGTATATCAAAGGTGACATAAAAGACGATGCCGATAAAAAAACAAAAATGGAAGAGTATGTGGGAAGATTCTCATATGACTATAGTTCTAAGCTAGTATTTGAGAGCTGGTATTCACATGCAAAAGCTAAAGTTGATTCAAGTAAAACAAAAAGTGATGCCTTTAGATTTGAGGCTAAATACTCATTCTAATGATTCTAATATTCTGGGCGATTTTTCGCTCAGAATAAATTTCTAATACACACAAATAAAATATAAAAATTTTAAACAAGTAGTAGTAAGATTAAAAATGATAGAGCGAAAGCTTCCGCCCTATCGGAGGAAAATTACGCAAGTGTTGCGTTAAGCATCCATATGGCTTTTTCGTATTTTGCTATATTGTCTTCAGCTATAGCTACAGTAGTGCTATCGTCTTCTGCAACTTCTGCAAGCTTTTTTAATTCAGCCAGAAGGTGCTCATACTCTGCTAAAATTCCCTTTAGAACTTCTATCGGAGTATAGCTGTCTTTGCCTGCAGGCTTGATATGAGATAGTTTGTTTAACTCTTCAGGTTTTGTTATAGCTTTTCCGCCTAGTTGGATAGCTCTTTCTGCTACTTCATCGAAAAGTTCCGCTAATTCGTTATAAGCTTTTTCTGTGTATTCGTGAATGCTAAAAAATTGAATACCTTTAACATTCCAGTGATAGTCATGAAATTTGATAAATAACGCATGAGCGTCAGCCTGAATTTGGTTTAGTTGTTGAATTACTTTTGACATATTGTCTCCTTTATTTAATTTTTATAGTGAAATTATAGCAAAGAAATCTTAAATAAAAATTATTTCTAAATAATAAAAATTATTATTTGATATCTAGTTAATTAAATTATACAGCTTATTTGTTAATCAATAGACATTTAATATAATATTTGTTAAGAAAGTTTAGTATGAAATTTTAAAAATTATTTTTGAAGCATAGTTTTTAAAATTCTTTTTCCTGCTTCTACTCCGGGTTGATCGTATGTGTTAATTCCTAGCATTATCCCTGTAGCAGATGTTAAAAGCTCGTAATAATATATGAGATAGCCTGCATGCCACTCATCAAGCCTATCTATGCTTATTAGATCTACGCTTACTCCCTCTTGAATGAGAGCGTGCGTAGTAGCATCGCATTGTGCATTTATTAGGTCTGATAGGCTAAGGCCATTTGCAAAATTACAGGCTTCAAGGTTGTTTAAATTTATATTTGGTGTAGTAATTGTCGAGTCATGATCTAAAATTTTTATAAAAGTTACAGTTTTGTCTTTCACGCCATCCATGATCAGCTGTAAAAACGAGTGTTGATCGCGAGAGCCAATTAGCCCCACAGGTGTTAGTCCGTATCTCTTAAAGCCTTTTTTCTTACCCAAACTTTCCGCCCAGAGCTGGACATACCAGTCGTTAAAGGCTAAAAATCTATCTGAATAGCTAAAAATAACGTTTATTTTTGCATTTTTATGTGTTGCATAATGATACGCCTTGTGCATTAAAGTATCATCTTTATCATTTAAAAACTGTTTTTTGCACTCGCTTGCACCTTCAAGTAGAGCCTTTATATCGTATCCGCATAGGCTTAGAGGTACTAGTCCTATCGCACTTAGTACGCTAAAACGCCCGCCGACATTTTTAGGGATGTTAAAATAAACTATGTCGTTTTCTTTGGCATAAATTTCAAGCGGTGAATTTGGATCTGTGATGATAAGAAAATTTTGGCTTAAATTTGAAGGCTTAAATTTGTCCAAAATACATTTAAAAAGCGTGATAGTCTCTATTGTGGTGCCTGATTTTGAGCTTATGATAAATAGAGTATCGTTAAATTTTAGTTTA
Source organism: Campylobacter sp. RM16189 (assembly GCF_012978815.1). Taxonomy (NCBI): domain Bacteria; kingdom Pseudomonadati; phylum Campylobacterota; class Epsilonproteobacteria; order Campylobacterales; family Campylobacteraceae; genus Campylobacter; species Campylobacter sp. RM16189. Next base: position 40,818 of record NZ_LIWR01000008.1, read on the forward strand.
TCAAGTAGCTTTTCAAAGCTAAATGGATCAACGTTATCTAAAAAATATAGCTCTTTGCTATCGGGCTTTTTTCTTGACTTGAGAAGGCATTTTAGAGCCTTAACTCCAAGAGAGCTCCCTCCTATGCCTACTAAAACTATATTTTTTATATCTTTAAATTTATTTTCAAGCTTGTTTATAGAGGTCAATATATCGCCTCCTAGTTCAGGAAGATGATAATACCCTATATCGCCACTTTCAAACTCCTCATTCATACGTTTCGCATACGATTTTATAGCCGATATAGGTGTTTTTTCAAAGAAAAGATTATTTTTTACCATCTTTATGAAGCTCGTAAAAGAAATTTGTGGCCTCTACAAATCCTGCAACACTTCCGCAGTCAAAGCGTCTGCCTTTAAATTTATATGCCAGCACCATGCCGTTTTTAGCCTGCTCTTTTAGCGCATCAGTTATTTGAACTTCTCCGTTTTTGCCGGGCTTTGTTTGCTCCAAAATTGAAAATATATCAGGCGTCAGTATATATCTTCCGATGATGGCTAAATTTGTAGGTGCCTCTTCGACGCTTGGTTTTTCCACCATGTCATCAACCATTATAAGGTCATCTTCTATGTATCTGCCGCTTACGATACCGTAGTTGCTTACTTTATCTCTTGGTATTTCCATGACGGCTACGATAGAGCAGCGATACTTCTCATATATCCTTACCATCTGAGTAAGAACTCCTACACCTTGCTCGTTGATACAAAGATCATCAGCTAAAACAACGCCGAAAGGCTCGTCTCTGATAAGAGTTTTGCCTGTATGTATCGCATTTCCAAGCCCTCGCATGCTCTCTTGGCGAGTAAATGAAAATGTGCATTTTGCCATCAGATCGCGAATTTCGGTTAGCAAATACTCTTTATTTGTGCCTGAAATTTGGTGTTCAAGCTCGTAGCTGATGTCAAAATAATCCTCCAGCGCTCGCTTGCCACGACCTGTGATAAACGCCATATTTTTCATACCTGCTTCTAGCGCCTCGTCCACTCCATAGTGAATAAGCGGTTTTGTAAGTATCGGAAGCATCTCTTTTGGCAAGGATTTGGTCGCAGGTAAAAATCTAGTACCGTATCCCGCAGCCGGGAAAAGGCAAGTTTGTATCATAAATTTCCTTTTTTAAAGATATTTTAACCAAGGCTTACTAAATGCGAAATTAAGATAGCTAAATTTGAGTGTAGTTTGCTAAATTTTACAAACAAAGAAGGTGAGGGAGAGGGATTAAACCCCCTTAAATGCAGCTTTTGCGTTAGCTATATCGGTTTCATCCGGATGGCTTGCAGCAGCAGCCCATCTTGCTTCGCGCTCAGGCGTGATAGGATGAAGCGCTTTATCTCCTGCTTTTGCAGCCATTTCGCGCATCTGCTCGATAAGTTTTGGATCGATCGCACCTTGGCAGATAAATTCGCGCAAAATTTTATTGCCGTTTTGCTCTAAAATTTCTCTACCGACTTCAAGCATCTTTACTCCGTGCTCGCCTTCAGGCTCGGCTCCAAGAGTTATAAAAAGACCTACATTTTTATTTTTAATCTTTTCTTTTATGTAGCGTTTAAAATGGGCGTCAGGACCGCCCTTATCTACATAAAAGCCAACCGCTACGAAGTCAAATTCGCCCAAATCCTTAACGCACTCATCTTCAAAGCTAACCGCCTTACATCCGATCTCTTCTGCTATGGCTTCGCCCACTTTGCGCGTATTTCCAGTTAGTGAGCTATAAACTACAACTTTTTTCATTCAAAATCCTTTCTTGCTATTTTTGATATTTCAGCCGCCATAGTATTTCCCCAAAATACTCCTTCAATATTTAAGGTTGCACCATGATCGTTAACTTTCATATAGTCGTGTTTTTCGCAAAGTTTTAGAAAATCTTTGATCTCTTCAAGAGTAGTAGGCTTTATATATTGACTCATATCGCTAAATTTTACATTTGGATATTGGAAAAGACTCATAAATTTTCCGAAATTTCTTTGCGTTTCATTTGTCTTTGTGATCATTCTACGCTCTTTATTCATCGCAAACATCGAGTAATTGCCAAGCCTGCCGCCTGCTCCAAATCCTATAGGAAGAGTATCTTCCCCTTTATGTCCAAGACGGATATATTTATACTTATCTCTATTTTTTCTATTTATCTTTGTGTGTTCTAAAACTTCGTAATCTCCGCTATCAAGAAGAGAATTTGCAAAAGCGTGATGAAGCTTTTTGTCGGTTTCAAGGCTGTAGTAGTCAGGCGAAATTTCTTTAGATAGAACAGATCCTTGACTAAACATCAATGAGTAAAAACTAACGCTGTCTATTTTGAGCTCTTTTACTATTCTTGCGTCTTCAAGCACCTCTTCTATCGTTTCGCCAGGATAATTATATATGATATCGATACAAACAAATTTATCAAAATTATCTCTTATTTGCTTTAATCTCTTAAGTGCTTCTTCTTTATCAAATACCCTATTTAGAAGCTTTCTGCCATCATCTGAAAAGGTTTGAACTCCAATACTAAAGCGATTTACCCCGAGCTTATCAAGCAGTTTGAGCTTCTTTGGACTTAGGTTGTGCAACGTGCTTTCAAGGCTAAATTCGCAAGTAGGAGAAATTTTAAAATTCTTATGTATTGCGTTTATTATCGGATCTAAATGCTTCTCCTTTAGCACCGTAGGAGTTCCGCCGCCAAAATATACAGATTCTATATTTTTGGCTTTCATATATGGAAATTTGCCGAATTTTTCAATTTCGCTTAGTAAAAATTCAGTATAAGTATCAAGCTCTCCTTCAAGTTTGCTTCTATTCATCGAGCAAAACGAACAGATATTATCGCAAAACGGTATATGAAAATATATAATACCGTCTTTACGCTCAGGAGTGCCTTGTAAAAATTCAAAAAGCTCTTCCTCTGTTGCCGGAACAGGCTTGCTTCCGCCTCCTCCAGTATGATGTCCCTTTATACGTTCCTTAAACATTTTTAATCCTTTATCTTAAACTCATAAGGTTTTGTTATCACGCAGTGGCTAAGTTCTTTTAGAACCTTTATCTGCATATCTTTTGTAAGTCTTTCCGCCTCATCGTTAAAAATTTTATTTTTTCCTCTAACGGCGACAACTTTTATCTCATCATTTATTATCTTAAAATCAACTTCCACGTAGAATGTCTCTTTAAGTCTAAGCATTAAAGCCTTTTTGGGATAATCCGCTCTAGGCTCTTTTAAAACTTTGAAACCTACATTTTCCTTGCAAAACCCCTCCTTGTTGATAACCTCTTTTTTCTCTATCGTAGGAGCTGCGACTTCTTTTACAGGAGCAACCTCTACGGGTTCCACTTTTGGCACCTCTACTACAGGCTCTTGCACAGGAATTTTCTTAGGGGTTTTCACGACTTTTTTTGGTTTAGGTTTTTTAATCTCTTTTGGCTTTTCTACTTTTACGATTTCAGGCTCTATCTTTACCTCTTCTACCTCAGGCTCCTTTATAGGTTCTTCTATAATGGGTTCAGGCACAATAGGCGGAGTGGGCTCTTTTGGCTCCTCTTTTACCTCTTTGACAAAATTTAATACAACCTTTGTTTGAACCTGCTCCTCTATCTTTTTTGAAAGAATTTCATCTGACTGAAGCGGTATAAATAGTATTGCTATATTTATAATCAAAGAGAGAATAAAGTAGCGCATAGATTTTAACCCCTTTATTTTACTTTATCAATAAATTATAAAGATGTTCCACTCCATCTCCTATACGAGGAGTTCCGCGAAGTAGAAGTGATGATGGAACTGTTATGATCTTATTATTTTTGGCTGCGTTTGTCTTTGAGAGCGCAGGACTCGTCTTTAAGATATCGTTTCCATTTCCCATTCCGCCTATAATGATTATAAAATCAGGATTTGAAGATAGTATAAACTCAGGCGAAACCACAGGTGTTGCGCCCTCTAATCCGTCAGCTATATTTACTAATCCTAGTTTTTTTAGCATATCTCCTGGTAGGGTCGATGAGCTAAAAGTGGTAATAGGGGTTGAAGAGAAAAATGATACGACTTTTTTGCCTTTTAATCTTGGATCTTCAAAGCTTTTAAATTTAGCTTTTATATTGTTTATTACCTCTTTCGCTTTTTCCTCTTTGCCGGTTATTTTGCCTATCTCTTCAATATTACTATAGATTCCATCGACGCTATCGGCTTTTAGAGTAAGCGTAGGAAGATTAAATTTTTTAAGACTATCTTGCACATCTACCGAGTGAAAGCTAACTATTACAAGATCAGGTTTTAGTTCGACTATCTTTTCTAAATTTGGCTTTGTGTACGTGCCTACGCTTTTTAGCTTTGAAGTCTTTTCTTCAGGCCAAATTTTTGACATAGAAAGAGTTGAAATAGCCGCTATTTGATCTTCTGCCTCAAGCATATATATGATCTCAACTACTGCAGGGTCAAGAACGACCAACTTTTTGGCATTTAAAAAACTTGCCAATATCGCTAAAATTAAAAACAGTTTTTTCATATTAATCCTTTAATGCAATCACAAACGGATTGTCCTTATATTCGATAACATCGCAGTTTAGTCCATAAATTTCTTTTAAAATTTCCTTTGTATAAAGCTCTTTTGGACTACCTTTATATTTCACTTTACCATCTTTTAGCATCAAAACTTCGTTACAAAACAAAGATGCCAAATTTAGATCGTGTAAAACCATTATAGATAGTAAATTTAGCTCCTTAGTAAGCTTGGTGCAGATTTTCATAATTTCTATGGCGTAGTTTAGATCAAGCGCAGATGTAGGCTCATCTAAAAGCAAAATTTTTGGTTCGCTTACAAGTGCACGTGCAAGTAAAACACGCTGAAATTCTCCTCCACTAAGAGAGTGTGCGATACGCTTTGCAAAATGAGATATGTCAAGCAACTCCATAATCTGATTGACCTTTTGTCTATCTTCCTTGCTGTATCCTGAAAATTGGCTTTTAAGGTGAGAAAATCTTCCCATAAGTAAGATGTCTTCAACCAAAAGAGGCATAGACAGAACCGATTTTTGAGGCACAAAGCCAAGTGTTTTAGCAAGCTCTTTTAAAGAGTAGTCTTTAAGCGGTTTGTCGATTATTTTTACTATTCCGCTTTTTGGAGCAAGCACTCTTAGGATGTTTTTTAAAAGAGTTGATTTACCACATCCGTTTGGCCCTAAAATGCCTATAAATTCGCCATTTTTTGCATTTAGGCTTATGTCTTTTAATATCTCTTTGGCTCCGTAAGTAAAATTTAGATTTTCAACAATTACGCTCATCAGACTATGCCCTGCCTTGATTTAATAGCTAAAAACAGAAAGAAAGGCGCTCCAAAAAACGCAGTTACAACTCCGATCGGAATTTCAACCGGATTTAGCACGCTTTTACCTATAGTATCGCAGGCTAGCAGGAAAAATCCGCCTGCAAATGCTGAAACAGGGATTAATACTACGTTGCTTGAAGTTCTTAATATCATCCTTAGAGTGTGCGGTATGATTAGCCCCACAAAACCTATCATCCCTGTAAATGCGACTGAAAAACCAACGGCTAAGGATGAGACGATAAGCAAGTATTTTTTAGTTTTTTCTACGTCCACGCCAAGGCTTTGAGCCTCTTCATCTCCACTTAAAATGACATTTAGCTCAAATCTTTTCATGTAAAAATATGTCATTGAAAGAGCAAGAGGAGCTACTATATATGCAATTCTTTCCCATGTCGCTCCGCTAAGATGCCCCATCATCCAAGCTACGATTCTAAAGCTATCTTCGCCTATTAAATATGTAGCAAATGATGTAAAAGCGCCTAAAAATGATGAAAAGGCAATACCTATTATAAGAAGGGTTGCTATTGATTTACCTCTTTTTGAGAGCTTAAATATTACCAAAGATAGCACAGCTGAGCTAAAAAATGCAAATACTCCATAGTATATGTCTGGTAGTTTTAAAAGATATGCTATAACAGCTCCAAATGTCGCACTTGCGGCTATTCCTATGATATACGGATCTGCAAGCGGGTTTAAAAACACGCTTTGAACCACGACACCCGAGCTTGCTAGTAACATACCTATTAAAATCGCCATAACAAGTCGAGGAAGCCTAAGCTCTAACAAGATAGCTTGCTTGATTTCATCTATCTCTTTACCAAGGATTAAATTTGTAATATCATTGTAGCTTATATCAGCTCCGCCTATGCTTAGCGATATGATGCAAAGAATAATAGTGAGTATCCCAAAAAGGATACTCATCTTGTTTTTAGTAAGCATACTTAAACTCTACGTAGTAGTTTCTTTCTGCTGCTGGAACGTATGCGTTGGCCGCTTCGCTTTGGAAGTCATTGTATTTTTCATTAAATAGATTTTTGACTCCGCCTGCAACCGAAAAGCCGTTTTTGAATTTATATTTTAATCCAAAATCAACTACTGTTTTAGCATCTATTGTCTCGTAAGCACTATTAAATTGGCTTGAGTAGTATTTAAGATCTGTTAAGATGTTGAAATTTTTAATTGGTTCATAGTTTATGCCAAATACAAATTTGCTTTTTGATACGTAAGGAACTCTTTTGCCGGCTTTTTTACCTTTTTTGATTTTGGCATCTATGTATGAAAATGTTTGGCTTAGCTTTAGACTGTCAAATAGATTTTGTTCTGAGTAAAGTTCAAATCCTGAGCGTCTTGTCTCATCTATATTATAAAATCTCCAAGATGTCGAGTGTCCTCCTAACATCTCGTTTACGATCTCGTCTTTTGTGGTTGTGACAAAAGCTGTGGCACTAAAGTATTGACCTAAGATAAGATCTCTTAATCCAAGCTCGTAAGTATGGAAAATTTCAGATTTTAGATCATTTAGTTTGTATTCCGGTGTTCCCCCAACACTTACTTTATCTGTTAGTTGAGTAGGCGATGGTGAGATATATCCGCGTTCAAATTTAAGGTAGACATTACCTGTATCTGAGTATTTAAAACTAGGAGTTATCTCAAATGCGTGGTTGTTCATATTTTTATCAGTATCTATACTATCAATTATTGTCATAGGCATAGGAAATCTAGGAGGCATTGCAGGCATTGTTGTTTTTGCGTATCTGTTGATATCATAGATTGCCTTTTCAAATCTATATCCGCCTGTTAGTGAAAAAGCGTCTGTAAAGTTGTGCTTTTCGAATGCATAAAGCGTATGTGTTTGCTTTTTAAGATCTACAAGAGTGTAGCTGTGTCCACCCATAAATTTTCTATCACGCTCTCTTATGCCTTTGTTTTGAAGATAGTCGTAGCCTGCTATAAATTCACCGCTTCCGTAATCATATCTACTTTTTAAATTTACTCCTGTTTTTTTATCTGTAAAATCGCTCGTAGCTCCTCGCATGCTTATCTCTTGATAGTAAGGCATTAAATTTAACTTAAATTTATCGCTAAGCGCTATGGCATACTCAGCGCTAATATCTATTTTTTTATGAGTTAATTGCTCTGCAGGTGTGCCAGCTTGTCTTCTGTTTTTTTCCAGTTTATCTTTAGTAATAGATTCTGTAGTATCTACTTTAGTTTTATAATAACTCGGATTAATCGCTAGTGTTTGATTGTCTGAAATTTGGTAATTTATACCAAGACTTGCGTAAAATCCTCTTTGTTTGTCGCCATCTCTATAGCCTTTTTCATCAAGTGCTTTAAAATTTCCTTTTAGGAATAAATTTTCGTTAGCCATTCCGCCTAAGCCTAAATTCAGGTCTTTATAAGAGTATGAAGCTAGCTTGGTTGAGACGTTTGCATAAAAATCTCTAGGTTTTTGTTTTGTTATTATGTTTACTACGCCACCGCTTGTTCCGTTACCGTATAAAACAGCACCGCCGCCAGGTATGATCTCGATTTGTTCGATATCTTCAATAGCTAAGAAATTTATAGGAACGAAAGCGTGCGAGCTATCAAGCATGTTTAAAGCCATGCCGTTTAGTAAAACTTTAACCGATGTATTTGCCTTATTTCCTTGGCCTCTTAAATCAATCGTTTTTCCAAAGCCAGAGTTTATAAAATTTACTCCAGGAGCTTTTTCTAATATCTCTTCTACATCTTTATATCCGCGACTTTCTATCTCTTCTGATGTGATGATATAGACATTTTTAACTTCATCTTTTAGAGGACTTTCAAATCCTGTGGCTGTGATGACTGTCTTGTCAAGCTTTGTTGGAGCCTCTGCTGCAAATAGACCTAATGCTGCAGCAATGCTAATACACGCTATCTTTCTAAACATTTTTTATTTTCTCCTTTTTTTAGTTGTGTTATTTTTTCTTGATGTTTAATTCAACGTTTTGCACATTTGCATCTTTTAAAACCGATATCACATCAACTACTTTTCCGTAGTTTATGGCCTCATCTGCATTTAGAGTGATATTTTTTTTATGAGCAGGGCTTAAATTTGAAATTTCATCTTTTAAAATTTCGCTATTTAATATTTTTTCAGTCTCGTTTATCTTTAGTATTAAGCCTCCGTCTATTAGATAAAATAATTGGACTACATCGTTTTCATTGTCTTCTAAATTCGATTTAGTTTCAGGAAGCGCTATATCTATATGTGCAAATTTGTTAAAAGTAGTCGTTACCATAAAAAACAAAAGCAAGACAAATATGACGTCAATCAAATTTAGCATCGAAATGCTGGCGCTTTTGTGCCTGCTACGACGGACAAACTTCACAACATCTCCTCTCGCAGCATCTACCAAATAAGCTTATGAGCCTGTTTAAATCATTTAGTATAAAATCAATCTTTTTATTTATCATTAGATGAAAGATTAGCGAAGGAATTCCTACTATAAGTCCCGCCGCAGTCGTATAAAGCGCTTCTGATATGCCTATGGCTACAAGTGGAGCATTTACGCTTGAGCTAAGTCCTTCAAAGGCCTTTATCATACCTACAACCGTTCCTAGTAGTCCAAGCTGAGGGCTTGCGCTTGCACAAAGTCCTAATATCCAGCTTCTTCTTTCTAAATTTGCAAGCTCTACAGTAATAGCTTCTTCTATAGTATATTCAATTTGTGTTTTGTTTATGGAGTTTAAATTCTCTGTATTGTCAAGAACAAAAATAGTTGTTTTTGCTAGAGAGTTCTTGTATTTTTTACAAAATTCTCTTATTTTATCCGTATCACCTTCTAGTATGAGGTTGCCAAGCTTCATTTTAAATGAGCTTGTAGCGTCTATTTCAATAAATGTAAAATAAAAAGCCTTTTCAAGTAATACCGCAACGGCTAAAATACATAAGAAAAATATAGGCCACATAAATATGCCGCCTGTTTGTAAATATTCATACATGCGTTTCCTCTTTTATTATGTGCTTATTAAATCCAAGTGATGATTGTAGCATTATTTTAATTAAGCGATAATTAAAATCAATATGTTATAGATATATAGTAAAATTTAAGCGAGCTTGCCTTGCTCGCTTAATTCGTTAGTAGTTGTATTTAAATTCTACGTAGTAATTTCGCTCCGGAGCAGGGTCGTAAGAGTTGTTTTGTTTGCTTTGAGTATAATTATATTTTTCATTAAATAAATTTTTTATACCCGCAGACACTAAAATTCCCTTTGTAAATTTATAGCTTAAACCCACGTCAACAATTTTTCTACTGTCTATCTTGTCATAGTTTGCATCAAGGGAGCTTGATAGATATTTAAAGTCGGTTGAAAAATTTAAGTTTTTAATAGGCTCATACTCAGCCCCTATTACAAATTTGCTTCTTTCCACTAAAGGAACTTTGCGTCCTGAATTTTTGCCTGTTTTAATCTTTGCATTTACATACGAAAAGCTCTCTTTTAGCTTAAATTTTCCAAATTCTTGCTCTGAATAAATTTCGGTTCCATATCTTCTGGTCTTGTCTATATTTTTAAAATTCCATCCGTCGCTAACGTTTCTTCCAAGAGAAACTGTTAAAATTTCATCTTTAGTATCGGTTAAAAAAAGAGTCGCGCTAAAGAAATTTCCAAATACAAGATCTTTAAGTCCAAGCTCATACCCATGATATGTTTCTGATTTAAGATTGTTTAAGACATAAGGTCCGTTTGGACCAAGCTTATCTATAAGTTGATTTGGTCCCGGAGATATATATCCGCGCTCAAATTTAAAATAAATACTTCCGCTATCTGAATATTTAAAATTCGGCGTTATCTCATAGGCGTAGTTGTTTTTATCGTCTCCTACTTTTAAGTAGTCTTTTGTATTTATAGTTCTACCGCCCCTACTCATAGCTACACTAACATCTCTTATTACATCATAATCCGCTCTTTCAAACCTCGCTCCTGCGCTTAGAGAAAAGATGTCGGTGAAGTTATGTTTCTCAAGCAGATATAAAGAGTGGGTTTGCTTTTGCATATCAAATACGGTAAGTTGATTTCTTGAAAACATAGGCGTTTTAACATTGACGTTTATCATCCTGTAGCCTTCGTTGTTTAAGTAATCATAACCTGTTATAAGTTCGCCGCTACTGTAGTTATATCTTGTTTTTACGTTTGCTCCGGTTTTTTTATCTTTCATATGAAAACCGTCTTGAAGAATTTTCACGTCTTGATAATAAGGCATGATGTGCATATCGAATTTATCATTAAATCTAATCGCATAGTCTGCGTCAAAATTTAGTCTTTTGCTTGTGGTTAGGGTTGGTTCTCCGCCCGCTTGTCGCCTGTTTATAGCCATCTCTTCTGCGGATAAAGTCGGCACTCCGTAAGTTTTGGCCTTAAAATAGCTTGGGTTAAAAACTATGCTTTGATTATCTGCAATTTTGTAATTTAATCCAAAAGAGGCGTAGTGACCTTTGTTTTTCTCGTCGTATCTATAGCCCTTTTCATCAAACGCCTTGGCGGTAGCTTTTAAAAATAGATCTTGCGTTACGTTCCCGCCAACGCCTAAATTTAGATCTTTGTATGAGTATGAGGCTATTTTGGTAGATATGTTTGCGTATGGTTTTACGGCTTTTTGTTTTGTTATGATATTGATAACTCCTCCGCTGGTTCCGCTTCCGTATAGCACGGCTCCACCGCCCGGTACGATTTCGATTTGTTCGATATCTTCTATCGGAACGAGATCTATAGGTATAGTCGTAGGGGTAGTATCTATCATATTCATCGCAACACCGTTTAAAAGCACCTTAACAGATGTGTTTGCTTTGCTTCCTTGACCTCTAAGATCTACAGTTTTGCCGTTGAAGCTAACTCCGGGAGCTTTTTCTAAAATTTCTTTTAAATTTTTATAGCCTCTGTTTTCTATCTCTTGGGAGGTTATTATCGATACGTTTCTTACCTCATCCTTTAAAGGACTCTCAAAGCCAGTAGCCGTGATAACCGTCTTATCAAGTCTTGTATTTGCATCAGAGCCGTAAAGAGCGGCTACCGCGATAATACTAATGGTTGTGATTTTTTTAAACACCTTTCTCTCCTTGTCTATTTTGAACTGGTTTTATCTGCTCTTATTTTTATATATTTAATACCGCGCAAGATATGTTAAATACACGCTTTATAGTTGCGGTTTTGTTGTCTTAAATTGTTTTTTATGAAATTTACGGAAAAAATTGTATCATCAAATTTATTAATAGATAATTAAAATCAATATTTTAATTATTTTATAAAGAGAGTTTAGGCGAGCCGGTTTACTCGCCTAAATTTATTAGTAGTTGTATTTAAACTCTACGTAGTAATTTCGCTCCGGAGCAGGGTAGTAAGTTCCTTTCCCCGAGCTTGAATAGTATGAGAAATATTTTTTATCAAATAAGTTTTTTATACCGCCAACAACTGAAAGATTCTTTGTAAAATTATATTTAGCAGAAATATCGACTAGAGTTTTTGAGTCCATTTTTTCGTTTTCGCTATTTAAAATTTTTGAATAATATTTTAAGTCAGCGTATAAATTGAGATTTTTAATAGGTGAATAATCAACTCCTAATATAAATTTTTGTTTCGCAACATGAGGAAGCTCCATTTTTACCGTTTTCGTCTTCTTGGTTTTGGTATCTTCTCTCTCAAATGTAGCTTTTGCATTTACATGACTAAATGACTCGGTGAGTTTTAACTTGTTATCTAAAAGATATTGTTCTGCATAAATTTCAAATCCATATCTTTTTGCTTTGTCAAGATTTATGTATTTTCTCTCCCAGTTGACGTTTGGATTCATAGGATTGCCGTGAGGCTCAGTCCACTTTGCAAATATCATATCTTTGGTATCGGTATAAAATATGGCAGCACTCAAGAATTGATCAAAAATCATATCCTTAAAACCGATTTCATAGGCATAAAATGTTTCCGGATTTAAATCGTTAAAGAAATACTCATACTGCTTTGGACCAACCTTAATGTTGTCAACTAGCTCTTGAGGGGATGGAGACACAAAGCCTTTTTCAAATTTCAAATATATATTGCCGGTGTCCGAGTATTTAAAATTCGGAGTTATCTCAAATGCGTGAGAGTTTGTATTTTTGCTGCTATTAAATGCAGGTCTCTTATGTATTGGACTAGCAGGTCTTTTTACATCATAAGAGGCTCTTTCGTATCTTCCTCCAAAGTTAAAAGATAGCAGATCTGTAAAATTATGCTTTTCAAAGAAATATACAGAGTGAATTTCCTTACCCAGCTCATCTTTTTGTGATAATTTATCGTAGATATCTTCATAATTATATCCGAATATTAACTCTCCATTATCATAAGTAAATCTATTTTTTAAATTTGCACCGATTTTTTTGTCCGAAAATACTTTCTCTGCTTTACTTTCTTGCTTAAATTTTGTATATAGATAGTAAGGCATAAAGTTGATTTCATAATTATCGCTAAGCTTTAAAGAGTAATCAAGCGTTATGTCAAATTTTTTATATATTTGAGGATCTTCGGGTTTATTTGACTGGCGCCTATCTTGGTCAACTTGTTTTTTTGTAAGAGCATTACTTTGATTTTTGTATTTTTGAGAGTAAAAGCTAGGAGCTATGGCGATACTTTGCTTATCGCTTATCTGATAGTTTATGCTACCGTTTAAATAGTATCCACTTGTCTCTTCGCCTCTTTTATAGCCTTTTGAATCAAATCCTTTTGCGCTAAATTTTAAAAACAAATCCTCATTTGCTAGTCCGCCTATGCCGATAACTGCATCTTTATAGTTATATGAAGCGATTTTAGATGATAAATTCGCATAAAAATCTCTAGGCTTTTTCTTTGTGATTATATTTATAACACCACCTGCAGTTCCACCTCCGTATAATACCGCTCCGCCTCCTGGTATGATTTCAATCTTTTCTATGTCTTCAACTGCTATTAAATTTAATGGTGTAGCTATCGTTCCATGTCCCGCTTTTAGTACGTTTAGACTTACACCATTGATTAAAGTTTTAACGTTAGTTCTAGCATATGCGCCTTGACCTCTCATATCTATCTCTTCATCGCCAAACACACCAGCGTTTGATATATAAACTCCCGGAGCCTTTTCAAGCACCTCGGAGACGCTTTTATAGCCTCTATCTTTAATCTCTTCTGAAGTTATGATGTAAGCGTTTTTTACCTCGTCTTTTAATTGTGTTTCAAAGCCTGTTGATGTTACTATTGTTTTTTCAAGCTTTGCAGTTTTATCTTCTGTAGCGTATAAATTCATAGCTGCAGCTAAAGATACGATTATGGCTATTTTGCCAACCTTTGAACCCTTGGTCATTTCTAACTCCTTTATTGTAATTTAGATTTATATATTTTGATTTTTTGATACAAATTTTATATTTCTGTTGGTTTATTGAGTAAAATAATATAACTTTATTACTTAATCGATAATTAAAATCAATATTATATAAATAAAAATAGATTGTTTTTTGGGCTGTATAGTTTTTAAAATTTAATTTTTATATGGAATTTAATGTTGAATAAGTCGTCAAAATTTGACGACTTTATTATCTTGTTAAAAAATATTTTAGTGTTGTTTTTGGTGAGGGTTATGTCCGTGAGGATTTTTTCTGTGAGGGTTGCTCTCTCCTGCAGCTTGGCTTAGTTTAAGTCCTTTTGAGTTGTATGCCGCACCAAACCCTTTTACATATCTGCCGTCTTTTAACTCAAGTTTAATTATATAAAAGTCAGACATATTTCTAAGCTGTTTTATAGCTGATTCTTTTGGATTTTTCTCTGCAAGTTTATCAAAAATTTCGTTTCTAAGTGCCTCGTCTTCTACAAATTTAGCTTCACCTTTTATGCTTAAACGGTTTCTTGCAAATATAGTCTTAGTAGCACTTTCATCTTCTATGAAAAGCAAAGAAATTTTATCAGGGTTTGCCTTTATCGAGTGGTAGTGCTCGGCAACCGAGCTTAGGCAGATGTATATATCTTCATTAATTCTTACAAACGGTGTATATGAGCCGACACATTGCATGTTGCTATGCACGCTTGAAATGATAACCGTTTTTAGAGAATCGATAAGTTCGATAACGCCTTTTTCGATCTTTTCAAGTCCATTGCCTACGTCGATGCTTCTATATAGAGCCATTATCTCATCTTTGTAGTTGCCGTTAACTACCTTGTTTAAAAACGGTGCAAAAACCTCGCCCTGATCACATGTGATGATAAGTCCGTCTTCGTTCATATCAGTTAGTTTTACGTTGCTTACATCTTTAAAAGAACCAAATTTCTTACAAAACGCAATAACGGTTTCCATGTGATCTGAGTTCATATGCTCGATCGCTCTTTCTTTCATTAACACTCCTTAAAATTTAAAAAATTACTCAATAGTAACAAAATAGATTTTAATTAATAATTAAAATCAAAAATTATTTTATTTGACTTAAATTTCCGTTTTCTATGCTGTAAATTTTGTCCGCACATTCAAAATAAGCATCGTCATGACTGATGGCAAAAACAGTGTAACCGTCTTGTTTTAGTTCGTTTAAAATTTCTTTGTAAAACATCTTTCTAAACTGCGGATCTTGATCGGCAGCCCACTCGTCAAGTATGATAAATTTGCGTTTTTCAAGTAGTGCTGCAACCATGGCAAGGCGTTTTCTTTGCCCTTGAGAGAGGTTTAGGGTACTAAATTTATCATCTTTTACGCTTACTTTTTTATCTAAAAACATCTTTTTAAGCAGCTCGTCTATAAATTTATCATCATCGCTTAAGACTTCGTCAAATAGATAAAAGTCGCTAAATACGGCGCTTATAGTGTTCGCATAAGCTCTTAAATTCTCTTTTGTGATACGAACGTCATCCACATACATCTCGCCGCCATTTGGCTCAAGCAGTCCTGCTAGTATCATAAAAAGAGTCGATTTACCGCTTCCGTTTTTACCCACTAGAAATACAACTTCGCCTCTATTTATCTCAAAATTTATATCGCTAAGTCCAAATCCATCATCTGGGCTATATCTAAAATTTATATTTTTTAAAGTTAGCCTATCCCAGCTTTGCGGGAAATTTTCACTCATGTTAAATTCGGCTTCATACTCGCTCAGATCAAGCTTTTTTAGCTTCTCGTAGGCTATTTTTGACTTAAATATACTAGGAATACTTGAAACAACCATCATAATCGGAGCTCTTAAAAAGAGTATTGTTATGGCTATAGTGATAGCATCTTGCAGGGTTGTAACTCCATAAGCAAGGCAGACATATATAATTACACCGATAGCGCCAAGCATCATAGAGCTAATCCAATTGCTGGCAAACGATGAAAAAATTTCGGTTTTTATGATATTTGAACGAAGATTTTTTGCGTTTGGTATAAATCTATCGTTATAAAGCTTTTTTGAACGCTCTAAATTTAAACTTAGCTCTCTATGACCTTCGATACTGGTTTGATAATCCTTGTATAGCGTATCTTCGTTTTGCCTATGAAGCCCGTAGTATTTGTAGATGTTTTTCATAGAGGTATTGCTGATAAAGATAGTAACGCTCATCCAGATAAGTAAAAATATAAAAATTTCATACGACAGATAGGCTATATAAAAACTTGCAAAAAAAATCACAAGACAGCCTTGGATGATATCAGGAATCCTTGTAAAACCGTTTGTAAGGCTTGTGATATCGCTTGATAGAGAGGCTAATAAATTCGACTTGCCTATGGCGGCTATTTTTTGATTTGGAGTGTCTAGGATGCGCTTTACTATTTTCATTCGCATATCAAAAACAAAGTTATTGCCTATTGTGGAAAGCGCTATTCTAGATAGTATAGATGAGGCCAAAAATGCTATTAACAGCCCGAAGAAAGCGACTAAAACAAGAGAGTTTTTTTCCGTTAGAGTAAGAAGGTATTTGTTTATAAAAAATAGTATGAGCATACTTGAGCCGCTTGATATGGCACCTAAAACTATCATTGCGATTATTTTCATAGCAAAACTAAGGGAAATTTTTGGATTCATTTTCGATTTTTAACCTTTTTTGATTTAAAAATCATTATCATATCAAGAAATTTATAAATTTTTAATTTATTCTATATCCAAAAATGCCTCATCGCTAAAGCCAAAATATACATTTTCGCCTGTTGTTAGTTTATTTCCTATAAAATTTTGGCTACTAACGACAGCTTTTATAAGGAAATCTCCGATTTTAACTTTAACCAAAAGAGATGTGCCGTAGATAATGGAAACGGAGTGCAAAAGTCCGCTAAAACTACCGATAAAAGGCTCTTTGCTTAATATTATCTTGTTTGGATTGATTGCGATTTTGTTTGCGTTTTTTAGAGCTTGCGGCAATGCAAATTTAACTTCGGAGCCAAAATTTAAAAAGCCGTTTTGATTTTCAAATATATTTTTTATCTCAAATTCACTCACCTTACCTCTATGCAAAAACACACTATCTTGCGCGATTGCGCTTAGCCATTTTTCGTCGTGGCTTGCGATTATAAAGCCGCTTTTATACTGCTCGCGTTGATACTCTACCGCCTTGCCAAATAGCTTTGAAGTGGCTAGATCCACGCTATTTGTCGGCTCGTCAAGCAAATTTAGCTTTGAGCGCAGAGCAAGCACGAGCGCAAATGCCACGCGCTGAGTTTGTCCGGAGCTAAGCTCATAGTTTTTCTTATCCAAAAAGCTCTTATCAAGCCCCACAAGCTCAAGCGCCTCGCCAACTCTTTGACTAAATTCATGCTCTAAATTTCTACTTTTTAAAGCAAATTCGAAATTTTGCTTAACGCTTCTTTTTAGAAGCATGGGTTCTGGAAAAAGTACTGAAATTTTACGCAGAGTATCTAGGCTAGGCTTACTCTCTTTCCAAATTTCGACATAACCCGAATTTGGCTTTTGAAGAAAGGACACAACTCTTATAAGCGTGCTTTTACCGCTTCCGTTGTTGCCCATAAGTGCGGTTATACCTCTTGTTTGAAGCTCTAAATTTTTTATATCGAGCACGATGTTGTTTTCGTATTTTACGAGCACGTCTTTAAGCTTTATCATTTGTCAAGTCTTTTTAGCTGGTGAGTGGTTAAATTTACGGCAAATGCGATAAAAATCAGCACCAAAGCAAGAGCGATACCCATAGAAAATTCGCCCTTGTTTGTTTCAAGCGATATCGCCGTGGTTATAGTGCGGGTAAACCACTTGATGTTGCCGCCTATCATCATAGCAACGCCAACTTCAGCCACGATCCTGCCGTAAGCTGTAGCAAAAACCACAAGCAGCGAGTATCTAAGCTCATAAAGAACCGCTAGGATTAGTCTAACGCCGCTTAAACGGTAGCTCATAAGCGTAAGATAGTGTTTGCGCTCCATATTTTCTATCACGCTTGCGGTAAGCGAAACCACGATAGGCATGGCTAGCACAAACTGCCCCAGCATGACGGCTTTTAGCGTAAATAAAAGTCCAAATTCTCCAAACGGACCGTGTCTTGAGATAAAAGCATAAAGTATAAGTCCGATAGCAACCGTCGGCACTGCTAGAGCAGTATCGCTTAGAAGTCTTAGAAATTTCTTTCCGAAGAAGTTGTAAAATCCCAAAACAAAGCCGATAGGAAATCCGCAGATGATAGCAAGCATGATCGATATGCTTGATGTATAAAGTGTCGCCTTAATCGCCGAATAAGTCTCTGCATCGCCGTTTAAAAGCAAGCCGAAGGCGGATATTATCCCTTCTAAGATGTAATCCAAAATTAATTTCCCAAATTTGATTTAAATTTATTTAAAATCTGCTATGATAGCACATCTTTATTAAAATTTTAAAGGGAGAAAAATGAAAAAGTTAATCTTAAGCTCACTTGTTGTTGCATCTGCTGTTTTTGCCGCTGATAGCGATCTTGTGATGGCTACTACGACAAGTACCGATAATACTGGCTTGCTAGATGCTATCTATCCTGCTTATAAGGCTGAAACGGGAGTGGATCTAAAATGGACTGCCGTAGGTACGGGAGCGGCACTTAAACTTGGCGAGAACTGCGATGCCGACATACTTTTCGTGCATTCGCCAAAGGTTGAAAAAGAATTTGTTGAAAAAGGCTTTGGTGTTGAGCGCAAGGCTGTTATGTATAACGACTTCGTTTTAATCGCCGATAAATCAATCGCGCCTAAATTTCAGGGTAAAGACATAAAAGGCTCTTTTGAGATGATTAAGGCTGAGGGCATTAAATTTTTCTCACGCGGCGATAAATCAGGCACCGATAATAAAGAAAAAGGAATTTGGAAAAAAGTTGCAGGCGAAGTTCCTGAGAAAGACGCTTGGTACGCTCAAACAGGACAAGGCATGCTAGCTACGATAAATGCGGCTGCCGAGCAAAAAGGCGTTACATTTACCGATCGCGGCACATATATCAAATATGAAGCGAACATGAAAAACGATCCGTCGCTTGTAATCGTAAATGAAGGCGATGACGATCTTAAAAATTTCTACTCCGTAATCGCCGTAAATCCTAAACACTGCGCAAAAACCGACGTAGAAAATGCAAATAAATTTATCGAGTGGATAACAGGCGAGAAAGGGCAAAAATTCATAGCCGACTTTAAGCTTATGAATAAGCCTTTATTTACTCCTGATGCGACTACTCGCAAATAATTTTACAAAATTTGAGCGGATTTTCCGCTCTCTTTGCTCTTTTTAACTTCTTTAAATTTTACAAATTTGCTAAAATCAACTAAAATTTTTAGGAAATTCACCCGCTATGCAGACAATATCTGAAATTTACACCGCCAAAAGCGAGATCAAAAAATCTACATTTTTAAGCTATCTTGTACCGCTTAGCGAGTTTAAATCGATCCATGAGCGACTTAAAACCGAGCATCCAAAAGCAGTGCATATAGTCTGGGCTTACCGCGAGCTAAATAAATACGGTCAAATCGTAGAAAATCAAAGCGATGACGGCGAGCCAAAAGGCACAAGCGGTACTCCGAGCTTAAACGCATTGCGAGGAGCGAATTTGATAAATGCGGGCGTGTTTATAGTGCGCTATTTTGGCGGGATCAAGCTTGGCACAGGCGGGCTTGTAAGAGCTTATAGCTCGGCCGTAAATTTAGCGATAAATGAAGCGGAGCTTAAAAAATTTGAGTTTAAAGACGAGTGTAAATTTTATACTCCTTTTGCTTTGATGTCGCGTTTTGAGCATTTTTTTAGCTCTCAAAATTTAAACGAATTTGAACGCGAATTTAACAGTAGCGGTGCGATATGGACGGCTAAATTTAACGAAGAAGAGATGAGTAAATTTTATGAATTTGCAACTGTTTTTGAGATTGAGGAGTTTAAATTTCTAGCCTTGCCGCTCTTTGCAAATAAAATTGTTATATAAATTTAACACTAGCTTTACAAATCTAATATATCATTTCAAAATAAAATTAGAAATGAGGAGAGAAAATGATTAAAAAAATCGTTGCGGCTTTGCTTATTACAGCCGTATCAACATGGGCAAAAGGAGCTGAAATGGGGAATAAAACTATAGTTTTAGCAGGAGGGTGCTTCTGGGGGACGGAGGCTTATCTTAAGCAGCTTCCAGGAGTGAAAGATACGTATGTCGCTTACGCGAATTCAAAAGTGCCAAATCCAAGCTATCAGCAAGTAAGCTACGGTAATACAAATGCAGCCGAAGCCGTATATGTCGAGTATGATGAGTATGTTATCGATTTGCCGCATTTGCTTAAGTATTTTTTCTATACGATTGATCCGACTAGCTTAAATAAGCAGGGAAATGATCGCGGAACTCAGTACAGAACGGGAATTTACTTTACCGATCCAAAGGACGAGGCTGAAATTTTAGCTTTTATAAAAGAAAAGCAAAAAGAGTATAGCAAACCTATAGTTGTCGAGGTTATGCCGCTACAAAACATCAGCAAAGCAGAGGAGTATCATCAAGACTACTTAACTAAAAATCCAAACGGATACTGCCACGTGACATTTGAGACATTGCCGCCTAAAGACGCTATTTTAAGCAGTAAAAAAAGAGAAGCGAAAATGGATATGGATAAGCTAAAAAGCTATAAAAATAAGAACGATGCACAGCTTAAAAGCGAGCTTAGCGATCTGTCTTATGACGTAGTTAAAAACTCGGCTACAGAAAGACCTTTTACGAGCGAACTAAATGATGAAAAAAGGGAAGGGATATTTGTAGATATAACTAACGGACAGCCGCTATTTTCATCTTATGATAAATTCAATTCAGGCTCGGGCTGGCCAAGCTTTACTAAGCCGATAGACGGCTCTTTGCTTGGTGAAGTGGCTGATAATAGCTACGGGATGAGAAGGGTTGAAGTGCGCACCAGTCTTTCTGATTCGCACCTTGGACATGTTTTTGACGACGGTCCAAGAGATAAGGGTGGTCTAAGATACTGCATCAACGGCGCTGCACTTAAATTTATCCCGAAAGAGGATATGGAAAAAGAGGGCTATGGCTACTTGATACCGTATCTTAACGAGCAAGCCAAGGCTGCAAAATAGATAATTTCATGCATCGTTTAGCTTTAGGCGGTGCATGAATTTTAGGCTAAAACCAAGCAATTTAGCCTAAAAATTTTAAAGTAGACAAAAATCCCTCAAGTCCCATTTTGATATCTTTAAATGTGGTTTCAAAATCCCCTGTGTACCAAGGATCGGCGACATCATCGCTAGAGCCTGCAAACGAAAGTAGCTTTGCAACTTTTTTGCTTTTAAATCCAGCGATACGCTCGATATTTCTGATGTTTGCCGTGTCCATTGCGATTATATGGTCGTAGTAATCTATATCGCTCTTTTTCATCTGAACGGCTCTGTGTGATACTACCGCTACGCCATTTTGCTTTAGTTGTGCTTGTGTGCCGTGATGAACGGGATTGCCTATCTCTTCGCTGCTTGTGCCTGCAGAAGCTATTTCAAATTTGCCGTCTAAGTCGCGCTGCGTGACTATGTGGGTAAATAAAGACTCAGCCATCGTGCTTCTGCAGATGTTTCCGTGACATACGAACAAAACCTTTATCATGTACTTAAACTCCAGCCTCAAGCTGCTGCATATACTCTTCAAATGTGCCTTTAAAATCCACTATCTCGCCATCTCCTTTAAGGTGGATAACGCGGTTTGCAAACGCATCAATGAGCTCCCTGTCGTGGCTTATGCAGATTACGTTGCCGTTAAATTTATAAAGCGCCTCGCCAAGAGCGATGATAGCCTCAAGGTCAAGGTGGTTGTTTGGTTCATCCAAGATCAGCAAATTTCCGCGGTCAAGCATGATCTTACTTAGCATTAGTCTGTGCTTTTCGCCTCCGCTTAGCGCGCTTACTGATTTTTCCTGCTCGGCACCGCTAAAGAGCATCCTGCCAAGACATTTTCTGATCTCATCTAGGTCTTTGTTTTTCTCATCTTGTAGCCACTCGTATAGCTTAAGTTCGCCTGAAATTTTATTTGTCGTATCTTGCGCAAAGTAGCTTGGCTCAATGGTTGCGCCTATGTGGATATCGCCGCTATCAGGCTTAACCTCGCCTATGATGATCCTACAAAGCGTGCTTTTGCCCACACCGTTTGCGCCTATGATAGCCACTTTATCGTTCTTTTCGAGCTTAAAGCTAAAATTTTCAAAAAGCGTTTTATCAAATTTCTTGCTTATGTTGCGAACTTCTAAAATCTCGTTTCCGATATCGCGCTTGGTGCGAAAGAGTATGCTCGGATCGCGTCTGCTTGAGACTTTTATCTCTTCGATATCAAGCTTGCTTAACTGCTTTTGACGGCTTGTAGCTTGGCGAGCTTTGCTTGCGTTTGCGCTAAATCTGGCGATAAATTTCTCAAGCTCCTCTTTTTCTTTGAGCTTCTTATCGCGCTCCATCTCATGCTGTTTTGCAACGAGAGTTGAAGCGATATACCAGTCGTCATAGTTACCCGTAAATTCGCGGATTCTCTTAAAATCCACATCTAAAATATGTGTGCAAACAGCGTTTATAAAGTGTCGGTCGTGGCTGATAACAACCATCGTGCCCTCGTGGCGATTTAGCTCGTTTTCAAGCCATTTTATGCTCTCGATATCAAGGTTGTTGGTTGGCTCATCTAAAAATAAAATATCAGGTTTTGGAAAGAGCACTTGAGCCAAAAGCACTTTAAATTTGTCAGAATTTTCAACTTCGCTCATAAGCTTATCGAAGTCGCTAAACCCAAGCGAGCTTAGGATTTTTTCTATCCTTGTTTCATACTCATAGCTTGGATCTTCTTCAGCCGTTATCATCTCTAAAACGCCTAAGCGCTCATTTATCTCATCAGTAAATTCCTCGCTCATATAAAGCTTTTCTTTCTCTTTAACCGCATCATAAAGGCGCTTGTTGCCGTATAAGACGGCATCTTTGATAGTGAAATTTTCAAACGCAAACTGATCTTGTCCGAGTGTGCCTACTCTTAGGCCGTTTTCGATGATGATGTCGCCTGAATTTGCCTCAAGTTCGCCTGATAAAATCTTTAAAAACGTTGATTTGCCGGCTCCGTTTGCACCGATGAGTCCGTATCTATTTTGGCGATTTAGCTTTAAATTTACATCTTCAAACAGAAGCTGCGCGTTAAATCTCATAACTAAATTTTTAATCTCAACCATTATCTTCCTTATATTTAAATTTTATGGATTTTGCCAAAAAGTCGTTTAAAATTGCTATAAACCAATAATTAACTTTACAAATTATTTTTTTGTAAATTTGTAACATAATGTAATTTTGTAACACATAGATACAAAGTTACATTATTGTATGGACATAATTATAATATTTTATGCTATAATCCTCGAAATTTATGTGTTGTAAAAAGTATAGACAATATAAATAAAGTATAATTTTGTCATTTATTTTTATAATATTAATAAAGTGTATAAATAAATTTTAGCAAGATGTAGTGTAATTTTTATATAAAATTAAGTCTTGCAAATTTGCTATATTTCTAACTTTTTATAATACATACTGTTCTTGGGATTTTTATAGCGGTCAAAAGTTATATTTATAGATAATAGATATTTTTTATAGTATTATTTATAAATATTTCTTTATTTGCTACTATAGAGATAAATCCTACAAATATATTGTTGAATTATTGTTTTTTATAAAATAATTGTTGTTTTATAGTTTTAGGTTGTGTGCTTATGTGCTATACGGAAATGGAGTTAAAAAATTAATGCAAATAGTAAGTTCTCTAGTCTAGTTTTTGTGGCAATAATATTTATATAATGAATGTTCAATATATTTTTTGATATACGGCAAAATCAAATATAAGATTGGAAGAATGAGTATTAATTTAGATAGGCTGTTAAATAATTCGGATATTAATCAAAGTTTTTATATTGCTCTAGTAGGACTTATAGTAGCTCATGCTTTATATTTGTTTATATTTTTGTTTATAGACAAAATAGACCTTGCGTGTATGAATATTGTTAGCATTAGTTTGTATGTATACGCTATATATATTATAAAAAAATATCAAAATGTAAAATTAACTCTCACTATTACACAAATAGAAATATTTTTGCACTCTTTTATATGTACTTTGAGTCTTGGTTGGAGTTATGGATTCCAAAATATCACACTTGCACTTGTGTCCATAGCGTTTTTTATAAATTTTAGTAATAAGTTTTTAAGTCATATTATTACTATTACTCAGGCGACTGCTTATTTATTTTTATATATATATTTTAAAGATCAAATTATAATTCAAAATTTTGAATCAGAAGCTATGTATATATTTAACTTTGCTTTAATTATCATTTCTTTAATATTTTTATCAAAATTATTAAAAATTCTTAATGCAATGGCTTATATAGATATTCTTGAAAAGCAAGAACGGCTACAGATAGCTGCAAACAAAGATCCTTTAACGGGACTTTACAATAGGCGTGGTTTTGAAAATACAGTGTGTGAAAAAATAATAAATTGTGATGGCGGTTCGAGTATAGTAGTTGGCGATTTGGACGATTTTAAAAGAATTAATGACGACTTTGGTCATATGGCCGGGGATGAAGTATTAAAAATAGTTTCAAATATTATAAAATCCAATATTAGAAAAGATGATTATGCCTGTAGATGGGGAGGCGAGGAGTTTTTGATCGCTCTTTTGAATACAGATTTTAAAAACTCGGAATTTGTTCTAAATCGTTTAAGGGAAAAAATACACAGATACAAATTTAAGTTTGATTTAATTGAAATCAGAACTTCTATAACTTTTGGATTTGTTTATGCAAGAATGACTCAACAAATTGATATAATACTGGCTATTCAAAAAGCCGATAAGCTACTTTATATGGGCAAAAGAAGCGGCAAGAACTGCGTAATAGGAGAGACTGTTGACATGAGCATGTTGAAACAAGAAGCAAACACTGCAAATATCTAAAATTCAAACAAAAAACATTATCTCTTCTTCTAAAATTTCAGGCTTTAACTTCGCTATTAATCCTTATGTAGGTTGCCCGCACGTTTGCATTTATTGTTATGCCGAATTTATGCAAAAGATGAGCGGACATACTGAAGCTTGGGGCGAATTTGTAGATGTTAAAGAGTTTGATGAAAAGTCTCTGGCGAAATTTCTAAGCAGCTATAAAGGCGAGCGAATTTTCATGAGCTCGGTTACGGATTGTTATAATCCGTTTGAAGCCAAATTTAAAAATACTCGCAAAATTTTAGAAATTCTTAGCGGCTCAAATGTAAATTTACAAATTCTAACCAAGTCAAAGCTGGTCTTGCGTGATACCGATCTTTTTAAAACTATGCCAAATTTAAAAGTAGGGCTTAGCTTTTCTACTCTTGATGAGAATTTGCGAGCCGTTTTTGAGCCAAGAGCAAGCAGGATTAATGAGCGTTTAGATGCGTTAAAGACGCTAAAAGAGCAGGGTATTAAGACGTTTTTATTTGTTGCTCCGATTTTTCCTGATATTGCGCCCGCTGTTAAATTTGCGCAGGACTACAGTGGTATAGCTGATGAGATAATATTTGACAGGCTGAATTTATATCCTGTTTTTAAAGATAAAATTTTAGCCTTCATAGGGCGAAATTTCCCACATCTTTTAAGCCTTTATAAGCAGATTTATCTTTTTAATGATAACTCTTACTATAGCGAGCTTGCGGCTAATTTAGAGGAGATTTTAAGCGAGCAAAAGGCAAACTACAAGATATGTTTTAAGGATTAAGATGAGTGCTGTTTTATTTAGGTTTTTGGCTCTGTTTTTTTGGAGTTTATCTGCTTGTTTTAGCACTTCTTTACTTTTTTCAGGAGCGACTTTTGTTCGTGCCAAGCAAGCTTGATGATGGGTTAAATTTGAATTTAACGCTAAATTTGAAGAGATAAATTTAAGCGTAGATGGTGCCGTGCTAAACGGGCTTCATTTTTATGCGAGCAAGCCAAAGGGCGTGGTTTTGTTTTTTCATGGCAATGCAGGCTCACTTAAAGGCTGGGGCAAATTTGGTGAGTTTTACACAAGACTCGGATATGATTTTTACGTTTTTGACTACAGAGGCTACGGCAAAAGTAGCGGCGAGATAAGAAACGAAACCCAGCTCATAAGTGACGCTCATGCGATGATGGCAAAAGTGCTTGAGGAGTTTAACGCAAAGGATATCACGCTTGTTGGCTACTCGCTTGGAAGCGGGCTTGCGGCAAATATCGCGAGCAAATTTAAAGTGCCTAAGTTGGTTTTGGTGGCGCCTTATTTTAAATTTGACGAGCTTGCCAGCTCAAAGGTGTTTTTCGTGCCAAAATTTATAGTGAAATATAAAATCCCAACCGTTTCGTTCATAAATGAGGCAAAAAATACGCAAATATCGATAATCCACGGCAAATTTGACGATCTTATAGAGATATCAAACTCTTTAAACTAGCCAAACATTTAAAGCCTGATGATAAATTTTACGAGATTGAAGCAGGGCATAACGACATACTTTATAACCACGAATTTGAGCAAAATTTAGAAGAAATTTTAAGCAGGTAGCCTTCTTTAACCCGCACAGCTTTAAGGCTAAGCGGGTTAAATAAATTTTAATGAAGCGCTTCGTTTAGCTTGATCGCGCGTTTGCTTGCACTTGCGGTGATCTGACCTGTTTGGCTGTTTTGGCGGAAGTGAAGTCCGTCAAGGCTTGCAAGCTCAAGACCTTTGTAAATTTCGCGATCAAATTTGAAATTTGGATTTATCTCGTTTAGCTTGGCTCGCTCGGCTTCGTTTATAAACACTTTTGTGCCCTCTAATATCGCGATTCCAGCATCAACTATGCACTTATCGCCAAGCGGAATTCCAGTGACCGAATTTGCACCAAGCAAGCAGTTTTTACCGATGCTTACAGGGTTGCCGTTTGTACCGCTTAGCACTCCAAGGATACTTGCGCCTCCACCCACGTCGCTTCCTTCGCCGACTACGACCGAGCTGCTTACGCGACCTTCTATCATAACAGAGCCCGTCGTACCAGCGTTAAAATTCACATACGCAGCACCCGGCATTACCGTTGTGCCCGGATGTATGGACGCACCTAGGCGAACCTTTGCGCTATCAAGGATTCTTGTATTGTCGCTTGGAATGATGTGGCTTAAGAAGCGTGGGAACTTATCTACACTTACGATCGCAGGGTATCCGCCGCTCATCTTTAGCCAAATTTCGTTTTTGCGTAGCCACTCAAGCTCGATAGGGATGTTTCGGCTCGTCCATGCTACGTTTGGTAGCACGCCAAAGGCTCCGTCAAGCACGAGGCTTCGAAGCGGAGCTTTGTTTAAAGAGAGTAGATAAAGCTTCAGATATACGATCTCGACACTCTTTGGCTTAGCATCTTCAAACATAAAAGCGATCTTAAATTTATCCTCGTTGTTTTCCAAATCCTCTTCAAAAGCGTGCTTTATCATGTGTAAAACTTGCACGTTTTTATGTTTTTCAAGCTCGTTTTCAAATACGCTAAAGAGTTTGCTCGCCTTCTTGGCTACCTTTGGAGTAAATTCGGCTATAAATTCGCTATCACTGAAATCAACCTCCACTCCGCATTTTTCTAGTGCGTAGATGAGCGCTGAGGCTGATAAAAAGCTCTCTTTGTAATTTACCAACGCATAGCTTGCTTGCAAAATTTTGTCTTTATTTAGCTGGCCTCTATCAACACGGGCGATAGCGAATGCAACTGGGTCTTTATAGCCTTTTTTAGCTCTAATTTTCTCGCAAAATTCTTTGAATTCATCGGCTGTTTTAAACTCTTTTGACATCGGTACTCCTTGTGAAATTATTTTTGTGAAGTTTAACGAAATATTGTTTAAGATGAAATTTTAGGTTAGCTTAAACCCTCAGATAGAGGATTTAAGCTTGTTTTTTACTTCGAGCAAGCGCTCTTGCCGTCCATTACAGGCTGGATTGATGAGTTATCGGCTCCGCCATCGTTATTTATATTTTCGATTATCTCCCAAAGGCGAGCCGCGGCTTTTTCGTAGCGTTTTGCAGTGACCGAATTTGGCTCATAAAAGCTTATCGGCTTTCCGCTATCGCCACCCACGCGCACGGCAGGCTCGATCGGCACTTCAGCGATAACTTCAGTCTTATACGCTTTTGCTATCTCTTCAGTCGTTCCTTTGCCAAATATATCATACTCTTTGCCACTTTCAGGACAGATAAATCCGCTCATATTTTCTACAACGCCGGCTATCGGTATATGAAGTTTTTCAAACATATCAAGCGCTCTTTTGCTATCATCAAGCGCTACAACTTGTGGAGTTGTTACGCAAATTCCCGCAGTTACTGGCACGCTTTGAGCTAGAGTTAGCTGTGCGTCACCAGTTCCTGGAGGCATATCTAAAAATAGCACGTCTAGCTCGCTCCAAATGACGTCTTTTAGCAGCTGTTCGATAGCTTTCATGATCATAGATCCGCGCCAGATAAGGCTCGTGCCCTCATCCATAAGCACGCCCATACTCATCATCTCAATACCGTGAGTTAAGATAGGCTTTAGCTTGTTTCCTATGACTTGCGGCTGAGCTCCTATTTCGCCAAGCATTCTAGGGATGTTTGGTCCGTAGATATCAGCATCAAGTACGCCAACTTTTTTGCCAAGTTTTGCCATGGAGATAGCTAAATTTAGCGTTGTGGTTGATTTACCCACGCCACCTTTTCCACTGCTTACCATGACGAAATTTTTGATCTGAGGAGCGATATTTTTACCGCTTTGGCTGTTGCTCTTTTCGTCCGGAATTTTTGGCTGGATGATGTTGATAACCGCTTCATTTGAGCCAAGAACCCTTGCGATATCGACTTTTAGCTCTTTTGCTATGTCCGGATTTGAGCTTACGATCTCAACTTCGACTAAAATTTTATCGCCGATTTCTACGTTTTTGACAAATCCAAAACTCACGATATCCTTGTCAAATCCGGGATAAATAACCCCTTTTAATCTCTCGATAACTTGTTCTTTACTTAACATCTGTCTCCTTTATAATATTTCTTGAAATTTTATAGGCGCAAAATTTTGGCCCGCACATAGAACAAAACTCAGCCTCTTTAAAGACATCCTGCGGTAAGCTCTCATCGTGTAGCTCTCGCGCTTTATCAGGGTCAAGTGCCAGTTCAAACTGCTTGTTCCAGTCAAAGTTATATCTAGCGTTGCTCATCGCATGGTCGCGCTCTATCGCGCCTTTTCGTCCGCGAGCCACGTCTGCTGCGTGTGCTGCGATCTTATGAGCGATGATGCCGTCTCTTACGTCTGCTGCGTTTGGCAAGCCTAAATGCTCTTTAGGCGTTACGTAGCATAGCATGCTAGCTCCGTGATACGCTGCAAGCGTTCCGCCGATAGCCGATGTGATGTGATCATACCCAGCACCGATATCGGTAACTAGTGGCCCAAGCACGTAAAACGGCGCATTGTGACAAAGCTCCTGTTCTATTTTCATATTATACTCAATTTCGTTTAAAGGTATATGACCGGGACCTTCAACCATGACCTGCACGTTTTTCTCCCATGCTCTAAGCGTTAGCTCGCCAAGCACTTTTAGTTCGCTTAGTTGCGCTTCATCAGTGGCGTCGTATAAACATCCCGGGCGCAGACTATCTCCAAGCGAGAGTGCTACGTCGTATTTAGCGCAGATATCGCAAATTTCATCAAACGCTTCGTAGAATGGATTTTCTCTGTGATAGTGCATCATCCAGCTTGCCATTAGGCTTCCGCCGCGACTTACTATACCCATCTTGCGTTTTGCGATTAGCGGCATAAATTTGAGCAAAAATCCAGCATGTATCGTAAAGTAACTCACTCCTTGCTGGGCTTGCTTTTCTATCACTTTTAGCATGGTGTCAATGTCTAAATTTTCGATTTTACCCACATCGTGGATGATCTGATACATAGGCACCGTTCCTACAGGCACGGTTGATTTAGCTATGATAGCTCTTCTTATGGCATCCAGATCGCCGCCGGTTGAGAGATCCATAACGGTATCTGCGCCGTATTTTAGGCAAATTTCAAGCTTTTCTATCTCGCCATCGATATTGCTTGCTAGGCTTGAGTTGCCGATGTTGGCGTTTACTTTTGTTTTGGATTCTATTCCTATTGCCATCGGGATTAAGTTTGTGTGGTTTATGTTAGCAGGTATGATCATACTGCCTTTTGCTACTTCTTTACACACTAGCTCGGCGCTTAAATTTTCGACTTTGGCTACGTACTCCATCTCTTTTGTTATTATCCCGCGTTTAGCATAATACATCTGTGTCGGTGTTTTGTCGTTCAAACGCTCTTTTATCCAATCTTTTCTCATCAGGGATACTCCTAAATAAAATAGAAATAATACTACTCAAAAAAAGATAAAAAAAAGCTTTTTGAGTGTATAATATCGTAACACTTTTTATAAAAAGGATAAAAATTGTTTGATATATCCCTTGTGATGCTTGGAGCCGGGAATTCAACCAGGTTTGAAATGCCGGTAAAAAAGCAGTGGTTGCGCATAGGAGACGAACCGCTCTGGCTCTTTGCGACTAAAAATTTAAGCTCGCATTATCCGTTTAAAGAGATAATCATAGCTAGCAACGAAGAAGCTTACATGAGTAAATTTGCGCCACATTATCGCTTTGTGCGTGGTGGGGTTACACGTCAGGAGAGTTTGCGAAACGCTCTTAGCGAAGTTAGCAGCGAATTTGTGTTAGTTAGTGACATCGCTCGCCCCTGTATAAGTGCAAATTTGCTTTCAAAGATAATCGAAGGGCTAAACAACGCCGACTGCGTCGTACCTGTGCTTAAGGTCGCAGATACTGTTTATTTTGAAGATGGCATTATCGATAGAGACAGAGTTAAACTCGTGCAAACTCCTCAACTTTCGCGTACAGCTTTGCTTAAAAAGGCTATAGAGGGAGATCAAATTTACACCGATGATAGCTCTGCCATGAGAGCTGCAGGAGCTAAAATTTGGTATGTGCTGGGCGAAGAGAGCGCTAGAAAAATCACTTTTAAAGAGGACTTAGCCAAAATTCCTTGCTTAAAAGCGCCAAAAAACGAGATTTATTTTGGCAACGGCTTTGATGTGCATGCCTTTGAAGAGGGAAATTTCGTAACAATTTGCGGAGAAAAAGTTCCGCATAAATTTAAGTTTAAGGCTCACTCAGACGGCGATGTAGCAACTCACGCTTTGATAGATGCCATTTTGGGAGCCGCATCTTTAGGCGATATAGGCGAGCTATTTCCAGATACCGATGATAAGTACAAAGGGGCTGATTCGATAGGGCTTTTAAAGCAGGCTTATAGGCTTGTTCAAAGTGTCGGATTTGAGCTTGTAAATGCCGACATAACTATCATGGCGCAAGCTCCAAAACTTAGCGCCTTTAAGCTTAAAATGGCTCAAAATATTGCAGAGGCGCTAAATATAAGCGCAAGCAGGATAAACGTAAAGGCTACAACTACGGAGAAATTGGGATTTGTCGGGCGCGGCGAGGGCATAGCCGCAAGCGTAACGGCAAGTCTTAGATATTATGATTGGACACAGATATGAGAGTTTTAATAGTAGAAAATGAAATTTACTTAGCTCAGAGCATGGCAACCAAGCTTGGAGATCTGGGTTATGAGTGCGAGATAGCAAGGACGGTTAAAGAGGGTCTTAAGGATGAATACTTCGATGTGGTGCTACTTTCTGCGACATTGCCGGGAGAGGATTTTTATAAAATCATTCATAAATTTAAAAACTCTATCATCATCTTGCTCATCACTTATATCAGCAATGATACGGTTTCAAATCCGATAAAAGCGGGCGTAAGCGACTATATCCAAAAGCCGTTTATGATAGAAGAGCTTGTGCGAAAGATTAGGCATTTTGAAGAGTTTAAGAGACTTCAAAGCTTCATAAGGACATATCAGGACTATCTAAACTACCATTTCAAAGCGGTTTCTAACCTAAATTTTGATTTTAGGAGATTTAAATTGCCCATGCTTATAAAATGTAATAAGATAATAAATGCCGATAATTTCGTATTCGAATATGCAAAGGCTCTAAATTTATCCTTTAAATTTATCCCGCTTGATCAAAATATTGATTTTGAAACGATATCCAAAGATAACCCAAGATCGCTTTTGTATTTTTCAAATTTTCAAATGTTAAGAAGCGAAGATAAAAACAAAATTTATAATCTTGCAATGAAACGAAAGCTCATCATTAGCTCGACAAATCCGAACGAGACTGCAAATTTTGAAATTTTAAACATTACGACAGACGAGAAAAATTTCCAGATAGACGAAATTCTCACAATTGACGATTATATAAAACATATTATCATTAATTATCAAGAGAACTATCCTGACACCGAGCTTAGCAAAAAACTTGGAATTTCACGAAAATCGCTTTGGGAAAAGAGAAAGAGATATGATGTCGTCAAGAAAAAATAATACGATTTTAATAAACCATGAGGCATATGGCGCGCTTGAGCTTATACGAAACCAAATTTTTAGCAAATTTAACCGCTTGATGAACGAAAAAGAGGCTAATGAGGTCTATGAGACAGGATTTTTAAACAACGAACCGATGCCTTACAGTTTTATATTCGCACCATTTGGAAAGCGAAATCAGGAGTGTTTAAGAGGCGCAAATAGTGGCGATAAGATCGAGCTTATAAAAGATAATAAAATTGTAGGACATATTATTGTTGATACCATATTTAAATTCGATCAAAAAAATAGGATTAATAATATATTTCATGCAAATGAAATGATTCAAAATGAAGTCAATCAAAGCGGCGAACTCGCTATTAGCGGTGAGGTTGAAATTTATAGCTCTACTTTTAGTGATGTAAAAAAGCAGATAAAGAGGATAAAAGAGGAGTCAAACGCACAAAAAATTACAGCGATAATGCTGACTGCGGAACCGTTTAACAGAGCTCATGAGAGGCTTATTAGGATGACTATAGATAAGGCCGATTTAGTGCTACTGTTTCTGCTTAAAAGTTATAGTAGTGATTGGCAGCTTAAATTTGATCTTAAAAGGCGGGTAATGGAGTATTTTGCTCAAAACTATCTGCCTAGAAATCGTCTTGTAATAGTACCTTTTGAAAACTCAAATCTATTTAGCGCGCATATGAATCCGACACTTGAGTGTATCGCCGCAAATAGCCTTGGCGCAGATAAACTTGTAGTAGGGCAAAACCACGCCGGAATAGGGATGTTTTATGATCATAACGTGGTTCATACCGTACTTGAGCGATATAAGAAAATTTTAAAACTTGAGATAGTAATTTTGCCAGAGCTTGTATATTGCAATGAGTGCAGAACAATAGTAAGCACTAAAACTTGCCCGCACGGTCAGCATCACCATATAAAATATCATGCGAGCACCTTAAAATCTCTTTTAAATGAGGGAATTTTACCTCCTGCGATCTTGATGAGACGCGATATATCTTCAATGATTTTGAGTGAGCTCTTTCCGAATCGATTCAAAAATCTTCAAAAATTATATGACGATTTATTTCCTAGTAACGGGCTTTTGGAGAAACACACAGAGCGCGAATTTTATGAAGAGCTGATGCAGCTGTATCAGACTATGTCACTTACTTAGTAAAAGGAAAATTATGCAAAAAGTTTTTTTGACTTTTTTTTATACCGGACTTAGTCCGAAGGCTCCGGGAACTGTAGCTAGTCTGGTAGCCGCAGTATTTGCCTATCTTATACTTATATTTTTATCCGATCAGACGCTTTTTCTTGCTTCTATTTTGATTTTTGCAGCAAGTATAAACGTAATAAACGACTACGAGGCAAAAACCGGTGTACACGATGATAAAAGCATAGTCATAGATGAGGTTGCTGGTGTTTGGCTTGCAATTTCAATGAGCTCTGCTTCATGGCTTAGCTTTATATTATCTGTTCTGTTTTTTAGGATTTTTGATATTGTTAAGCCTTCTATTATCGGCAGAGTCGATAGAGATGTGAGAGGCGGGCTTGGAGTGATGGGTGATGATATGCTAGCGGGCTTTTTCGCAGGCCTTTTAAGTGCTATGTGCTATGGAGCTTTGATTAAGCTTGAAATAGGAACAGATTGGCTGATTTCTATTAGATAGATTTAAAAAGGCGAAATTGATATTACTTTTTTCGCCTTAATCTTCCCTCTTCTTCATATATTTCAATCTCTCTTGCATATTCTGGATTTTTCTTTTTAATCTCGTTGCTCATGAACGCTATTAGTTTAGCATCGGCATTCTTGTGGCTTGCCATTATAAGTATGAATTTAAGATAACTTTTTGCAAGATCTGGTAATTGCCCATTGTTTTTAGGTGGTATACTAAATTGATCTGTGAAAATTTTAAGGGCGCTAAATAGTTCGTTTTTAGTTGACTTTGGATTAGATATGATCCCTAAAAGCTGATTAAAGGTGACATCTTCATCGGCTTTTAGGGATTTTGTATTCTTTTTTTGTGGTTCTTGATTTTTGTTTTTGGATTTAAAGAGTAGTAGCAGAACGCCTACAAAGACTAATACTGCTACCAAAATTATTGCAATAAATAGAGATTTTTCACCCATTCTATAGCTTTGCCATTTTTTCAGGTCTTCTAAAATATGCCAGAATTGACACTACAAACATTACCACTACACTCATCCATACGAAGTCAGGCACAGGCACCGGATCTCCTGCGGCATATGAGTGCATACCGCTTAAGTAGAAGTTTACGCCAAAATATGTCATGATAATAGACCAGTAAGCAAACATGGATGTAACCGCAAATGCATATTGGTTATTTAGCTTCGGAATAAATCTTATATGTAATACTGCGGCATATATTAGTATAGAAACCAAGGCCCAAGTTTCTTTGGAGTCCCAGCCCCAATATCTTCCCCAGCTCTCATTTGCCCAAACACCGCCCAAGAAGTTACCAAGAGTAAGAAGGCTAAGTCCTAAAATCATAGCCATTTCATTAATTCGAGTAGCTTCTAGGATATTTCTTGACATCTCTTTATGTTCTTGTTTGCCTTGTAGAATAAATAGCACAAGTACAAACATACCAAGAAGAGAACAAAGCCCTAAGAAACCATAGCTGGCGGTAATAACTGAAACGTGGATTGTAAGCCAATACGACTGAAGAACAGGAACCAGCGTTGTGATCTGCGGATCCATCCAGCTAAGATGTGCTACAAAAAGAGTTATGCCTGCGAGTATTGAAGTAAGCGCCATTGAAATAGGACTTCTATTTGAAAATACTATACCAGAGAGGCCAAGAGCCCAAGCTATATATATCATAGATTCATACGCATTACTCCAAGGCGCGTGTCCTGAGATGTACCAACGCAATGCAAGTCCTGCAGTGTGGGCTAAAAACGCTAAGATGTTTACAGAATATACGATTTTAAACATCCAATTTATATTTAATCTTGGTTTAGCCATTTTAATAAATACAAAACATAATAGTCCGAATCCTGCAAATAGATATATAGGTATTAATGATTGAAAAATCTTATATTTGTTAAATAAAATTTCCATACCTATACGCTCTTTGCTTGGCATTACAGCCTTGCCGTGCTCCTCTTGATAGGTTTTAATCTCTGCTAAAACCCTATTTGGAACGCTCCAATTTCCACTATTTAATGCATCGCTTACTCCCGAGAAGTATTCTTGTAGTATTCTGCTAATAGGCTCGCGCTCCTCTTTAGGAAAATACATCATAGCACTTGCAGGAGCATACCATGTATGGTTAGGATCGTCTATTTTTGGAAACATTGTAAAAATTTCGCCTACAAATACCATATAAAGGATGTTTAAGCGCTCATCTACTTTTTGCACGTCTTTATCAAAGGTTCCACGCTCTGCAGGACGTTTACGGCTTGCAGATTCTGCGTATTTGGTTAGTTTATAAGAGCTTCTTGTGGTATTGCGGTCATATTCGAAAAAATCATTAAATTTGGCATATTTTGCGTTTTCGTCTATTCCTATTATCTTTTTTAGTTCTTTATTGTGAACCGCTATTATAGGCATCTCTCTCCAGTAAGGAGCATCTATCATCATAGATAGTGCAATTTGGTTTGCGTTTGCTTCGTTTATTATATCTTTTTTGTAGACTTTATTTAAAATTTCTCTTGCTACAGTATCAAAAGGCTTCATACGCCCATCGGCACTCTGAACCACTACGGTTGATAATTCTTTTGCGTGGTTTTCATCTATTTTAATAGCAACATTCATAGCATTTGCTTTTGGAGCTACAAAAATACATGCGAAAGCCAGAATACATGCTTTAGCTGTATTTTTGATTGCATCTTCATTTATATATTTTGCCAATTTTCTAAATCTACTATGAGGATTTACTACGTTAAAAAATAGTCCAAGACCGAGTAAGAAGTATCCTATATAAGTTGGAATTTTGCCTGGGTCTCTATTGACAGATAGGATTGTGCCACGCTCATCTTTATCATAAGAGCTTTGGAAAAATCTATATCCTGCGTGATCAAGAACATGGTTCATATAAATTCTATAATCATAATCTCCTGTTTGAGGATCTTTTACTACAACCTCACTTGCGTAGCTCATAGGGGAATTTGAGCCAGGATATCGCTTGAGCTCAAAATCTTTAAGGTGTAGAGAAAACGGAAGAATTATCTCTCTAGCTCCCCAAGATGCTGTAAATTCTTGACCTCCGATAGTTTGAACAACAGGCATAACATAGTTTTCGTAAAGTACAATCTCTTTGCTCTCTCCATTGAAGCTTAAATCAGCAACCAAAGCGTCAAATTGTCCGCCTTTACTTACAAGTCTTCTTTGAGCCTTTTTAAGGATATTTTTAGGAGCGAAATTTATATCTCCTATGGTATATAATTGCATAGGAAGAAATTCTGTAGGTTTTTTAGCCTCATATTCTCCTTTTTCGTTAGTTGCCATTATGAAGTAGCCTACATTATGATTTGAAGTCATTGTAAAATTGCCATCTTTATACTCGAATTTAACAAATCTTTCCAGTGTAGGATCGGCATTAAAGGCAAAGCTTACCCCGCCAAGCTCTCTGACGTCTCCCGG
Source organism: Campylobacter sp. RM16189 (assembly GCF_012978815.1). Taxonomy (NCBI): domain Bacteria; kingdom Pseudomonadati; phylum Campylobacterota; class Epsilonproteobacteria; order Campylobacterales; family Campylobacteraceae; genus Campylobacter; species Campylobacter sp. RM16189. The sequence goes on from NZ_LIWR01000008.1 coordinate 77,600, forward strand.
TTTGAGCCCTACATCTTCACGGTTTTGACTATCAGATACCACAATCTCTATAAGAGGATCTCCGCTATTGGCCGCATAGTATTCAAATTCTGCATTTTTATAGAATGCTTTATATTTTAGATTGGCTTTTTGTCCGCCTACATCCAGATCTATGTTAAATTCATGAGGGGTTACGGCATTTATCTGCTTGGGAATGGAAACTTTATACTCTTTTCCATCTTTTTGAGTCTTCATCTCAAGCCTTGAACCCATCTCATACATCCTATCTTGAGTTGTGTTTTCTCTAATATGCATATTTGCTTCAAATCCTAGATATCTAGTCATGGCAGAGCCAAGCAGCATAAATAAAAAGCTTAGATGAAATATAAAAACAGGCAGTTTTTTCATATCCATAAGTTTATATTTATAAATATTGTATGCCAAATTTATACCCAAAAGCAACTGAATAAGCGCAAACCATGTAGCCCCGTATATTAAAGCCCAGGCGCTTTTTGTATCATAAACGGTTTCTACTATAGTGGCAATACCGCTTGCAATAGCGAATATTAGTAACAAAACTATAGCCGACGTCATACTTAAAAACAGAGATTTAATGCCTCTCATTAGAATCCTTTTAATTTTAGCTGCGCAAAATTATAGCAATATTTTTTTAAATATTTGTTACTATATAATAAATTTCTAATTACTGGAATAATCGTTAGTATAATAAATATCTAGCAAAAGGATACTTTAAAGTTATTTGTTTTGGTTTAAAATATTCTTATTTTACTAATTTATAATATTTGTTATTATTTCTTGGCTCAAAATATAAAAAATAATTCAAATAGAGCAATTCAGTCAAAAAGTATAGCAAATCTTTTATTTATTTATAATTATAAATATAATATTTATTACTTCTTATATATAAAATTTATACTACTTTTGTCAAGATTACTAATATATCGAGCTTTGTATAAGATAATAGTTATCAATTATCATTAAAAGATGATATTACTAATTTACGTATAATTTACGTAGGACTTTTATTATTCTGCTTAAACTTAATAAGGAGGAAACATGAACAGTTCAAGACGAAATTTCTTGAAAGCTTCTACTGCGACCGGAATAATGGCTATGACATATGCTCCTGGTACGCTTGGCGCTGTCGGAGCTAAAGCTTTACAAGCTAGCGATAAGGCCGTTTATAGCTTTTGCGAGATGTGCTCTACCCGCTGTCCTATAGAGGCTAGAGTGGTTGATGGAAAAAATATTTTTATTCAAGGAAATGGCAAGGTAAGCGGAACAGCTACTTCTGTTTGTGCAAGAGGTGGTGCTGGACACAGCCAACTATATGATCCTCAAAGACTTGTTAAGCCTCTTATTAGAGTAGGCGAGCGCGGTGAAAATAAGTGGCGCGAAGCTAGCTGGGATGAGGCACTTGATCTAGTGGCTAAAAAGATGCTTGAGATTAAAGAAAAATATGGACCTGAGAGCTTTGTATTCACTGCAAAATCAAGTCAAACTCATAAACTAATGACGACTTTTGCGAGCGCTTATGGATCTCCAAACTGCTTTTCTCACCTATCCTGTTGTCCGATAACATACAGAATGGTATGTGAGCATATGTATGGCGATGGAAGATTAAAAAGAGACTTTGGAAATGCAAAATATATCGTAAATTTCGGTCACAACCTCTTTGAAGGTATCGTTATATCAGACACTAAAAAAGTTGCTAAAATGGCTGAGAGAGATGATACTAAACTTTTAGTTCTTGAGCCAAGATTTAGCGTTATAGCCGCTAAGGCTGACGAGTGGCTACCTGTAAAACCGGGAACCGATCTAGCGTTTGTATTAGCACTTATTCATACATGGATTAAAAACGGAACCTATGATAAAGAGTTTATTGAGAAATTTACAATCGGCTTTGACAAGGTTGTGGAAAGCACCAAAGACACAACTCCAGAGTGGCAAGAAAAGATCACAGGAATTCCTGCTAAAACAGTTGAGAGAATAGCAGGAGAGATTTGGAAAGCAGCTCCAAAAGTAATCATTGACTTTGGACATAAAACAACCACTGCTAAAGCTGAATACATAAGAACAAGAGCCATCATGGTAGCAAATGCGATGATGGGTAACTGGGAGAAAAAGGGCGGATTATTTGGTGGTAAAAACGCGAAAAAATATAACTCTTTAGTAGGCGAAGAGCTAATACCTGCTATAACAAATCCTGATGCGGCCATAAAAGTTCCAAAAACTCCAAGACTTGATGCTGCTGGGGAAGACGGAAGAAATAAATTCGTAGGCAGAAGTCACGGTGTTTTAATGGAAATTCCTGATGCAATTATGAGTGAGAAACCTTATCCTATAAAAGGTTGGTTCAATATCAGATTTAACCATATGATAAACGTTGCAGGAACTGATAAGACTATAGAGAGCCTTAAAAAGCTTGACTTTATCGTAAGCTCTGACGTTTATATGAACGACTTTTCTATCTATGCAGACGTTATTTTACCAGAGAGCACCTATCTTGAAAGAGATGAGGGGATCGAAGATAAATCAAGTCAAAAACCTGCATATATGATAAGAAATAAGGTAATTGATCCGGTTGGTGATACAAAGAACGGTTACGATATCTTTAGAGAGCTTGCAAGACGCATGAAAATTGATGAAAAATATGCCAATAATACAATGGATGAGTGGAGAATGCAACAAGTTAAAGGAAATGCCGAGCTGCTAGCCCAGCTTGCAAAAGATGGATATGTGACTTGGAAGGTTCCTGGAATTTTATTTAGAGAAAAAGACAGCGTTAAAAATTTTGTTAAGAAATTCCCTCATGCAGAGAAATTCGTAGGTGAAAATGGTCTTATGGATTCTCAAATTAAATTTAAAACAGATAGTGGAAAAATTGAGCTATTTAGTGAGAAAGTTGAAGCACAATTCCCCACTTATGGTTGCTTAGGAAGTATGGAAAATAACATTAGAGATATGGACGTTTACGGTGGACACGAACTATCTATCATGACAGGCAAAACTCCTATTCATACAAATGGACATACTCAAAACGTTCCATTCCTAAATGATCTTATGAGCGACTCTCCTGTGTGGATACATCCAAAAACAGCTAAAAAACATGGAGTAAAAACCGGAGATAAGGTATTTTTACAAAACAAGTTCTCAAAAGACAAAGCAACTATATTTGTAACAGAAGGTATTAGAGAGGATACTTTATTCTTATATCACGGATTTGGACACGTTTCAGCAGGTCTTGAAAGAATAGATGGAGTAGGGACAAACCAAAGCAAATTGCTTGACCCTGCGGCTGGTCCAGTATGCGCCACGATGGTTACAAACGTTGGCGTTGATATAGTAAAAGCATAAGGAAGAGAAGATGAAAAGATATACTATGGTTCATAATGAAAATCTTTGTATTGGATGTCAAGCTTGTTCTGTAGCTTGTAGAAGTGAAAACAGCGTTCCAAACGGAGTGTATAGACTTCAAGTTCATGCAAAGATGAGTGGAACATTCCCAAATTTAAAAACAGACTTTATAAGAAATAGCTGTGTAATGTGTGAAGATGCTCCTTGCGTAGACGTATGTCCTACAGGAGCTAGCTTTAAGACTGCAGACGGACTTACATTGATGGATCACAGCATCTGTGTATCTTGCAAATACTGTGTACTTGCTTGTCCTTATGATGCTAGATATGTAGAACCAAAAACAGGAGAGGTTGATAAATGTACATTCTGTTTTGATACAAGAGTATCGCAGGGTGATCAACCTGCATGTGTTACCGTTTGTCCTACAGATGCGTTAGCATTTGGAGATCTAAACGATAAAAACAGCGAAGTAAGTAAAATTTTACAACAAAAAGCTCACTACTATCCAAAAGCAGAGCTTAAAACAAAACCTAAACTAGCCATGATTGCTAACCGCAAAGGAGGAAGCCATGAATAATATGTGGGGAAGCGTTGCTCAATATAACGAAATTTACTGGCCGTGGCCGATTGCAGTCTATCTATTTTTGGCGGGTCTTTCTGCGGGATCTATGATGGTTGCTCTTTTAGTAAAATGGAACTATCACAAACAAGAAAATGATACTATTTGGGATGCGATGGTTAAAGCGGGGGCTATAGTTGCTCCTATTACCATCTGTGTTGGCTTGGCTCTTCTTGTGTTTGACCTTGGTAAGCCTCTTAGCTTTTATTGGATTTTGTTAAAATATAACTTCTTGTCTGTTATGTCAATAGGTGTTGCCTTGCTTTTGATTTATACGCCTTTTGCTTTCTTGTTCGCTATTATAATATTTGAAAAAGAGATAGAAAAACACTCTATTTTAAGTATCTTAAGGCCAGTTTCAAGAATTATTCGCTCATTTGCGCCTTTGGCTAAAACTATAGAGACTGTTTTATTTTTACTAGCTATCGGAGTGGGAGTTTATACAGGCTTCTTGTTAAGTGCTATTACAAAACTTCCTCTTTGGAATACGCCTATATTGCCGATTCTATTTTTGACATCAGGCTTTAGCTCAGGCGTTGCGGCAAATATTTTGGTGGGGCTACTATGCTTCAAGCACCTAATAAATAAGGATAATGTAAAATATCTGCTAGTTTTAGACCTTAGAGCTGTATTGTTTGAGGTTCCTTTGATAGCGATACTTTTCTTGGGTCTACATTTCGAGGGCGGCGTAAGTGCGGTTGCTGTAAAACAAGCTCTTACAACGGGACATTATGCTATAATCTTCTGGCTAGGCGTTGTGGGCGTTGGACTTGCAACTCCAATATTAATAGCAGCTACCGCTCTTAAAAATCACGCTTATAGAGTAGGATATATCGTAGCCAACTCTATCGTAGTAATCTTTGGAGTAATTTTACTAAGATACTATATAGTATATGCAGGGCAGGTATTTACAGGAGTTTGATAGGGTGAGAATCCTACTTTTAGAGGATGATTTTAATTATAGAGAGAGTGTCTCGGAGTATCTTCAGGTCTTAGGCTATGAGGTTGACGAGGCGCCTGATGGGCAGGTGGCATGCGACAAGATATCAAAAAGCTTCTACCACCTGCTTATTCTTGACATAAAGGTTCCGCATATAAGCGGGCACGAAGTTATAAAATATGCAAAAGATATTGGCCTTCAAACCCCGATAATGATCATGACCTCGCTTGTTGATATTAATAATTTATCCGTTGGTTACGAGCTAGGTTGTAACGAATATCTAAAAAAACCTTTCGAGTTAGCTGAGCTTAAATTTAGAGTCAATGAACTAATGCGCAAGTATCATGGAAAAGATGATAAGAATTTAATCACTATAGATGATGATTCTAAGCTAGATACTATTAAAAAACAGCTACATTTTAAAGATAAGATAATAGAGCTTAGCTTAAAGGAATTTGACCTAATAGAGTGCTTGCTTTATCATAAAAATAGTTTTGTAGGAGTTGAGACTCTTAGGGCTGAGGTTTGGGGTGATAAGGAGATAGATTCGGCGGATATTAGGATGCACGTTCTTAAAATTCGTCAAAAAACAAAACCTGATTTTATCGTTTCATCTCGTGGACTTGGCTATAAAATAGATGTTAAACAACCTTAAAATCCCGATTTTTTCGACTTTGGTGATAATGGTTTTATTTATTTTCCAAAGCTATGAGATTATAAATTTAAGCGCTAAAGACGAATATTCTAAAAACATGTTTGAATTACTTGAATACGAGGGCAAAATACGTCATAGTCTAGAAAATAATCAAACTATTCCATCATCTTTGATATATAAATATGGAATTTACACTTACAAAGAGAAAAAAGTAGTATCAAATTTAGAGGTTGCACCAAGCACCTTTCAGTTTGTAACCTTGCAAGAGAAGGGATATCTCTTTTACAAGAGCTATTTTCAGCTGGAGCAGAATTTTTATTATCTGATTTTGGCTAAAAAACAAAATAGCGCAAGAATTTTGTTTGTTACAGTTTTAACCCTTGTATTTGCCTTGATCGTGGTTTTTGTTACGCTGTATCTATCTTTTGTGAGTGGCATTAAGCCATACAAAGATGCAAAAAAATATATGAATAATTTTTTTAACGATGCCATGCATGAGCTTAAAACCCCTCTTGGAGTAATAGGTATAAATTTAGAGATGCTAGGCATTGACAATAAATACACCAGCCGCATAAAAGCAGCTTTAAAACAGATGCAAATAACGTACGAAGATACAGAGTACTATATCAAACATAGCTATATTTTGTTTCCACCTGAGATTTTAAATTTGAGTGAATTTTGCCTTGAGCGAGCTAGGTATATGAGAGGGCTTGCGATGTCTAAGAATATTAAAATCTATGATTTTGTAGAGCCTGATTTGAAGGTCTTTATGAATAAGATTGAGGCAGGAAGGCTTATAGACAATAATCTTAGTAATGCCATTAAATATAGCCCAACAGGAAGTATTATAAATTTAAAATTAAGCCTTCAAAGCGATTGGATAGTGCTTGAGGTGGAGGATTTTGGCGAAGGCATAAAGGATCCTAATAAAATTTGGAAGCGCTACGTAAGAGATGAAGGCGTGCAAGGTGGCTTTGGCCTAGGGCTTAATATAGTAGCAGGAATATGTATAAAAAACGGCATTGAATACTCTGTGACGAGCGAGCTCAAAAAAGGTAGCGTGTTTAAATATAAATTTATTCCTTATTCAAAGCATATACTAGACTAACTACTTAAGCAATACATTTAGCTTTGATAAATTTCTTTCTTTTTGATCGGAATTGAAATATATTACAAAATAGCCTACTTTATTGCCCATAGTGTCATTCATTGGCTCGATTGCAAAGTTGTGTGTGTTAAATTTATGGAACTGTTGCCCATTAAAATTGATTGTCTGTAAAATCGGCAAAATGTTCAAATTTGCATAATCTTTGTTTATGATATAAAAATCATTTATCATATTTTCATCGTCTTGGCTTTGGTATGGAGAATTTGGGCTTTTATTTAAGAGTACAAAAAGATCTATGCCTTGATCTTTGAAAAAGTCGCTTAGGTGTTCAAAACCAAGCAAGACCTCTATGCTTCCTAAAAAACTGTTTTTTGATGATAAAATTGGTGCAACAGCTCTTATGAAGACTCCTCCTCGTCCGACCTCGATATTTGCCACAATTTTATTTCTAACATCTTTTAGCATGTATCTAAAACCCAAAAGATTGTCATCGTGCATTGGCGTCCAGCTTCTTATAAAGCTTTTCATATCTGCCGTATGGATATGAAATTTTACATTTTTATATATAGGCACTTTTTTTAATATATTTGTAAATTTGTCCAAAGCTTGCAGACAACCGTCTCTATCGTTTTGTAAAAGGCAGTTTTTGATATTCTCATTTTCTGATAAAAGTACCGCCACTGTCATTGCCGATAGTTTCTCTTCTTCTATATTTTTGTTTAGTATTTTGGTTTGGAAATCAAAAAATTTCTTTATATTTTCAGTTTCTAGCTCTTTTGTGTATTCAAACCAATAGAATATTAAAAATATTAATAGTATTAGACCTGTTAGAGAAAAAGTAATTGCTAGTTTCTTATTCATTCTCTAAATTCTTTATTAAAATTTCTTTAAACTCATTAAAATCTGGCAGTTTAACCGATCCTTCGCGCTGTTTTTTACCCCACATAGACTCTGGAAAGAAGCTATCGTTTTCGAATCTTGCCATTACATGAAAATGCACTCTTGGAAGATAGTTTGCAAAGCTTGCTATATTTATTTTTTTCGGTTTATAAAATTTAATCATTGTTTTTTCTGCTATTAAAATTGCTTCAAAAAGCCTATTTTGAGTAGCTTCATCACAATCGCTAAGTTCAACGTAAGGAGTATTTGTAAAAATTTTAATCCAAGGTATTTCACTATTTTCGCGCTCGATATTTATAAATTCATCTTGATATATCATTTTTACCTCTTTTTTGAGGCGATTGTATCTAAATTTGAATTTTAATCTATTTAAATCTATACTATGTAAAACAAGGAACAGATATGAAGATAGCAATAGTCGTATATGATAAGATAAATTTGGCAAGTTTGGCTGAAATTTGGAATATGCTTTCAAATTTGCAAACAAAGCATGATGTTAAAATCTGCGCTTTTAAGAGTGAAATAGTAGACGAGCATGGACTAAAGATAGTGCCTCAAATTTACGGCGAGAGTTTGTATGGATATGACGTTGTTATTATTCCAGATGGGCTTGGAGTGCTTAGCTTAAGACATGATGAAATTTTTCTAAGCTGGATTAGAAGTGCAGGCAGGGCTAGACTTAAAATAGCGCTTGACTTAGGAGCTTTGATTTTTGGAGGTGCAGGGTTTTTGGAAGGCAGAGGGGCTTGCCTTAGAGCAGGGTATAAAAACGCTATTGGTGAATATGCAAAATTTGTTAATGCAAATATGTGCGAAGATGAGGATATAGTAACTATTTGCGAGTTAAATAGTGTTACAAAAGATAGGTTGGCTGAAATTTTAATTTAGCTGAGAATTTTATGGTCTAAAATTCTCAATTTTATTAAATTTATTCTACAGTAACGCTTTTGGCAAGATTTCTTGGCATATCCACATCATTGCCCAGTCTAACGGCGATTTCGAGAGCAAAAATTTGAAGTATTATCATCATCTCAAAAAATTCGCTCATAACATGAGATTGTTCGCTTGTTTTTATAAAATCATCGCTTAATTCAAATTCTTGCGGACTAATTGCTAGGATGTAGGCATCTCTTGCGGCAAGCTCTTCGACATTACTCTTTGTTTTATCATATAGACTATTTTTTGGCATGAGGGCTATAGTGAATAATCTCTCGTCCGCAAGCGCGATAGGTCCGTGTTTCATTTCGCCCGACGGATAGCCTTCTGCATGCAGATATGAAATTTCTTTTAGTTTTAAAGCACCCTCAAGTGCAAGCGGATAGAAAATATCGCGTCCAATAAAGAAAAATCCGTGCCCATGAAGATAATGCTTAGATAAGCGGCGGATTTTTTCCTGTAAATTTGTACTGATATTTAGTATTGTAGGCACATGAAGCAGGGCGTTTATTTCGCTTTCAAGATCTTCTTTTGCTATGCTTTTTCTAGCGTTTGCGCTTTGTAATGCAAGCATCCATAGAAGTATTAGTTGGGTTGCAAAAGCCTTTGTGCTAGCCACACCCTTTTCTATTCCTGCGCGAGTAAGTAGTGTATTATCAGCCAGGCGGACTATAGAGGAGTTATCGACGTTGCATATCGCCAGAGTCTTTAGTCCGGTATCTTTTGCGATTTTTAACGCTTCTAGGGTGTCTGCCGTCTCTCCGCTTTGGCTTATTGCTATAAATAGAGAATTTTTATTTAGCTTTGGCTTACGGTAGCGAAATTCGCTGGCTATTTCTACTTTGGCTCTTAAGTCGGCCAATCGCTCAAAGAGATAGCTGGCCGTAAGTGCTGCATGATAGCTTGTTCCGCATGCACAAAGCACTATATCATCGATATTTGCCAGATATTCGTTACTAAGTCCTTCAAGCTCTATATTTTTGTTTTTGATTCGCCCCATCATGCACTCTGCAACTACGGTGCTTTGTTCGTAAATTTCTTTTTCCATAAAGAATCTATACCCATCTTTTTGAGCATAGCTCTTGTCTCTTGGAAGTGGCACGAATGCAGGCGAGATAGGTTGGGCATGCTTATATATTTTTATCTCATCAGTGCTTATAAATCCGTAATTTTTGTCTTCTAAATACATCACATCTTTTGCTATTCCTATTAGTGCGGCATCAGAAGATGCGAAAAACAGCTCGTCATTTTCTACTTTTGCTATAGCCATAGGCGCAGCGTCTTTAGCAAAAAATATCTTATTAGGAGCAAGCTTTGTGATAAGCAGAGTCGCATAGGCTCCTTGAAGTCTTGATATTGTCTTTTCATACGCCTTAAATACGTCATCAAGCTCTCTTAAATTGGCTTCAAACAGATGAACTATGACCTCGGTATCTGTTTGACTTAAGAATTTTATGCCTTTAGCTTCAAGCTCATCTTTAATCTCTTTATAATTTTCTATAATTCCGTTATGTACTACGAAAGAGTGCTCGCCAAAATGTGGATGAGCGTTTATTTCTGTTGGTTTCCCATGGGTAGCCCAGCGAGTGTGCCCTATGGCCACACCTTTGCCTATAGAGCTAAAGTCCTTTGTTTTTTGAGCCAAATTTTCAAGTTTTCCAACCGCTTTAAAATAATTAATCTCGTTTTCGCTCATTACCGCCATACCGGCACTGTCGTATCCGCGGTATTCAAGCTCTTTTAGTCCATTTAAAATAATATCTCTTTTTTCACCGCTACCTATGTAGCCTACTATTCCACACATTTTTACTCGCTTATCAATAAATTTAAAATTTCACTCTCGTTTGCATATAGCTTTTGGCTTTTTTCTATCAAAAATAGATTGCGTGTGCGATTTTTTATGGTTTGAATTCTCGCACTAGTGATTTTTATGTCTAGATTTTCCAAAACCCCCATCACATAAGCCATGAGTCCACGCTGATCTTTGGCATTTATCGAAAGTTTAGCATAATCTTTTGAATGATTCGTATCAAAATTTAGCTCATCTTTTAAAATCAGTGGCTTATCAATGCTAGCTTTATCTATGCTTTTAAGCGAAATTTCTATTAGATTCCTAATGGTCTCTAACTCGCTATTTTTGACATTTTTATTAAAATCAAGTTTGATATAAAATTTATCGTCAAATAGCTCAAAAATTTCCATATAAGCAAGGTCAAGATGAGCTAAATTTGATAAAAGTATAGCTAGATTCGGATAGAATTTTGAGACTATTTGGATAATAAAGCTTGGATGATTTTTAGTGTTTATATCTAAAATTTGCGTATTTTGCGCTAAAGAGGCGATATTTACTATATCTAAGGGCTGATATTTTATAAATAATAAATTTGCCGGAATTTTAAAGATTTTTTCCTTTAAATTCTCGTCCAATCCTATAAATTCACTATTTCTCTTTAGACTATGCTCTTTTTTTGCTCTTCTTGTGGCTTCGTCAAGTAGATTTTCGTCATCAAAGCTTTCAAGAGATATCAGATATAATTCGCGTAAAAGTTTAGCAAGATAAGCTGTATAAAATTTATCGTTAGTTGCGTTGATAACGCAATAAGTAATGATATACAGAAGTTTTAAGACATTTTTATCGCCAAGCTTTGATATAAAGCTAAAAATAGTCTGCTGAGAGTAGATATCCTCGCGGTTTGCAACATCGCTCATAAGAGTATGGTATCTAACCAAGACAACCCCTGTATTTACCGCTTTTTGGCTTAACTCAAGTTTGGCAGCATAAGCCCTAAAGATATTTGAGCCAACTACGCTGTGATCGCCTGTTAGTCCTTTGCCAACATCGTGAAGCAAGGCCACAAGCTTTAGCATTATTTTGCCTTCGCCGCAAAGCTCGTCATATAGGTTCTTTATAAATTTATCCTTGATGTTTTCTAGATGTTTTACTGTAAGCAAGCAATGCTCGTCAACCGTAAATTTATGATATCCGTCAAATACCGCAAGATGGCTTGTGTGCTCCATAGGCTTAACTAAAATTGGCAAAATTTCAGCATCAAGCAGAGCTTTAAGCAGGCAGTAGCTATTTTTTCTTTCTAAAATTTTTTTGAAATTCGCTAGATAAATTTCAAGCTCGCTTTTTAAAACTTCAGCCCTTTTTATATAAAAGATAGCTCCTGTGTCAAATTTATAATCCATATCATTAAGTTCTAAAAGCTCTCCCAGCACATCATTTAATCCTTTTGATTTTTTATGAAGCGGAGTATAAAGAGTATCTTCTATTCTATAAAATCCATTTTTTAGCCTTGCTATTTTTAGCTGCTTAAAACTCATCTCGCTTTTAAAATTCGATCTATAAAAAGAAGCGGTAAGATACCTTGAATAAAGAGCCACGGTATGCATGCAAGATAGCAACTTTTGAGAGATTATACTGTCTGTTTCTTGAGTTTTTTTAGACTTTGTTTGCATTAGATTGGTGATTTCGTCGATATAAGCTGAGCTAAATATATCAGAGCCCGTGGATAAATTTTGAGCTGTTTTTATACATAATATAAAATCTATCGCTAAATTTAATACGCTTAGCTCTTTTTCATCTATAAAATTAAGTGCCTGCGTTCTAAAGCTTATTTCGTTATCAAAGCCGTTTAATGCGCAATTTAGATAGTAAATATCGTTTGTTCCGCCAAAGTCACTCTTAAGATCCGGCTCTTGCTTTAAATTTTTAATATCCTTAAAAGCTCCAAGAGATTTTATGTAGTATTTTAAATTCTCTTTTTGATTAAATTCTCTAGTTTTATATATTTCGCTTCTGGCGAGTTTGTACATATTTTTTGAGCCAGATATATAGCGAATTTTACTAATTGAAGCTTTTATTTTAAATTCGTTTTTGAAATTTTCAAAAATTTCATTAAGCTGAATTGCCTTTATGTTCAAATTTAGCCCGCAGTCTTCCAATGCCTGATGTAAAAGTTTTAAAATTTGGCGTATGTTAAATCCGTCTATATTTTTATATACGATTAAAATTTCAAAGACGGAATTTGGGCTTATGAGACTTTGTCCGTATTTTTCGGTTGCTATGACGCAAAGTGGAATGTGATCTATGTCTGGTAAAAAATCGCTAAAAATATCACCAAACACAGCATTTGTAAATAGCTTTATGAGTTCATCGCTCTCTTTGGCTATAAAATTTGCAAATCCTTTTCCTTGCAATTTTAAAATTTCTGTTTTTAGATTTTTTTGATGTTTTTTGCGTATGTTTTCTAGCTCTAAAAAATCAATCCTCTCTCTTCTTAAAGCCACCTTCTGCCAACCTTTTTAAAAGTTAAATTTATAAATAATACTAAAATTTTGCAAAAACAAAGCTTTTTTTATCTATAATCGCCAATATCTAATTCAAAATGGGCTATGAAATTGATAAATTTAATAGAAAAATTACAAAGTGGCGATAGGCTTGAAGCCAGTGAATGCTTTAAGCTATACGACCTTGATCTTTTTACATTGGGCAAATTTGCAAATTTAAAGCGCCAAAAACTGCATGGTAAAAAGGCCTTTTTTAATCTAAATCGTCATATTAATCCGACAAATATCTGTGCGGATGTATGTAAATTTTGTGCCTTCTCATCTCACAGGAAAAATCCAAATCCATATATTATGAGCCATGATGAGATTATGCAAATAGTAGAAAAAAGCGTAGAAAACGGAGCAAAAGAGATACATATAGTTTCGGCTCACAATCCAAATACATCTTGGCAGTGGTATCTAGAAATTTTTAAAAAGATAAAAGAGATATATCCAAATTTGCACGTTAAGGCTTTAACGGCGGCAGAGGTTGATTTCTTATCCCGTCATCACGGATTAAGCTATGATGAAGTTATAGATAAGATGATAGAGTATGGTGTAGATAGCATGCCTGGCGGTGGAGCTGAGATATTTGACGAGGATATTAGAGCTAAAATTTGCAAGGGCAAAGTAAGCTCTAAAAATTGGCTTGAAATCCATAAAAAATGGCACGAAAGAGGTAGGCTGAGTAACGCTACTATGCTATTTGGACACATAGAAGAGCCTAGACACAGGATAGATCATATGCTTAGAATTCGTGATTTACAAGATATGACAAATGGATTTAATGCGTTTATTCCGCTTGTGTATCAAAAGGATAATAATTTTATAAAAGTTAGCAAATTTATGGGCTCTGTCGAAATTTTAAAGACTATGGCTATATCGCGTTTAGTCCTTGATAATGTGCCTCATATTAAGGCATATTGGGCGACTTCTACTATAAATTTAGCTATGGTTGCTCAAGAATTTGGAGCTGATGATCTGGATGGAACCATACAAAAAGAGAGCATTCAGAGTGCTGCCGGAGCAAAGAGTGCCGGAGGGATGGATATGCGAAGTTTTATAGATCTTATTCAAAGCTCCGGATTAACTGCTGTGGAGAGAGATAGTATGTATAACGAGATAAAAGTGTATTAAATTTTAAGGAGAGAAAGGTGGATTATTTTAAGCTAAAAGAGAATAAGACCGACGTTAAAAAAGAGTTTAGCGCCGGTCTTACGACATTTTTGACAATGATGTATATCGTGCCTGTAAACGCGATTATTATGAGTCAGGCTGGTATGCCTATAGAGGCGCTTATAACTGCGACTGCACTTATTACATTCTTTGCTACCGTATTTAACGGAATATGGGCCAATACTCCTGTGGCAATGAGTGTTGGAATGGGATTAAATGCTTATTTTACATTCGGTCTTGTTATTGGCATGAATATGCCGTGGCAGACGGCTCTTGGTGTGGTTTTTGTATCGGGAATTATATTTTTTATATTATCTTTTTCAAATTTTAGAGTCTGGGTTATAAAGTCTATTCCGCTTGATCTTAGACGTGCAATAAGTGCTGGTATAGGAACTTTTATAAGCTTTATCGGGCTTCAGCAGATGGGCATAATAGTAAAGAACGATGCTGTATTGGTTGGGCTTGGAAATTTAAAAGATATGAATGTAATTTTGGGATTAATAGGTCTTCTTTTTGTAATATCTTTTTGGACTTGGAAGGTTAAGGGAGCTTTTATTTTATCCATTATTGCTACATCTATTGTTGCGTGGGTATTTAAAATTTCACCTTATCCTAGCGAGGTTTTTTCTCTCCCGGCATCTATATCTCCGATGTTTTTAGAACTTGATATTATAGGGGCGTTATCGTTGGCTTTATTGCCTGTTATAGTCACTTTCTTTGTTACTGACCTTTTTGACTCAGTTGGTACATTGGCTGGAGTTGGTAATAGGGCTGGAATATTTGATGAAAGTAATCGGCAGGGCATGAGAAAACTAGAAAAGACTCTTGAAGCAGATGCTATAGCGACAGTTGCAGGCTCTTTGATAGGAGTTAGTACTACTACGGCTTTCGTAGAAAGTGCAAGCGGTGTAGAAGAGGGCGGTAGAACTGGCCTTACGGCGGTATTTTGTGGATGTTTATTTTTGCTTACAGTATTTATGCTTCCTCTCTTTAAGTCGATACCTTCAAACGCGGTATATCCTGTGCTTGTAATGGTTGGAGTGCTTATGTTTAGCGAACTTGCTAATGTCAATTTCAAAGATCCAGCAATCGGTATTTCGGCATTTTTTATAGTAATTTTAATGCCTCTTACATATTCTATTACAAGCGGTCTATCTGCAGGATTTATAGCATATTTGATAGTTAGGCTTTTAAGACGTGAGTTTGATCAAATTAACTTCGGTGTTATAGTCCTTGCTCTTATTGGTTTGATAGTATTTTTAGTTCATTAAGGAGTTTTTGTATGATATATTACGGATATGAGGAATTTGAAAAAGATATTAAGGCTTTGGCAAAAGAGGTAAGGGATGAATTTAATCCGGATGTAATTTTGGCTATTGCTAGAGGTGGTCTTACATTAGGACACTCTTTGGCTGTTGCTCTTAATAAACGCAATCTTTTCACTTTAAATTCTATCCATTACGAGGATACGAAAAAGCTTGATACGATTGAAATTTTCAATATCCCTGACCTTTCTAAATTTACTAAAATTTTGCTAGTTGACGATATTATAGATACTGGTGAGAGTATAGTTGAGATTAAGAGGCAGCTCTTAAAAATTTATCCTCATATAGATATTAAAATCGCATCAGTGTTTTATAAAACAAAGGCTCTGTTGTTGCCTGATTTTAAGATAAAAGAGGCGCATGAGTGGGTTGAATTTTTCTGGGATGTTCATATATAATTGTTGTTAAAGTAAAACATAGTGCAAAAACAAGGTTTTTTATATTCAGAATCTTTCTTGATATCTCTTATATGCTGTTTTAGTCTATGTTATTTACTCTATGCGGTTTCAACTCTTAGTATTAGCTACTATGAAGCTGAGATTTTTTATAACTCCGGTTCAATGGCTGGAGTTATATCTAGATTTTTTG
This sequence comes from Campylobacter sp. RM16189, assembly GCF_012978815.1. NCBI lineage: Bacteria > Pseudomonadati > Campylobacterota > Epsilonproteobacteria > Campylobacterales > Campylobacteraceae > Campylobacter > Campylobacter sp. RM16189. Next base: position 93,536 of record NZ_LIWR01000008.1, read on the forward strand.
TGTCTATTTTTGGTCAAAATGACTACGCTTTAAGATCGCCTTTTCTGATTTCTCATGTAATCAGTATAGTTTTACTATATAAAATTTCAAAATCTATATTAAAACGCAAATTTGATAGAGTAGTAAGTGTTTTGATCTTTATATTTTTACCGGGAGTTATTGCATCTGCGATACTCGTAAATGATGCAGGCATAGTTATAATGCTTGCATTGCTTGGTATATATCTTTATCAAATCAGGCAGACTGTAGCGTTTTATCTTGTTTTGGTTTTACTTGCTTTTGCTAGCGACTCTTTCTTGGCATATTTTATTGCTCTTTTTGTATTTGGAATTTATAAAAAAGACGGTCAACTTGCGTGGCTATCAGCTATTTTGTTTAGTATATGTTTATCTATATACGGTTTTGATACAGGCGGGAAGCCAAGAGGATATTTTTTAGACACAATAAGTATATTTGCTGCCGTATTTTCGCCGTTTGTATTTATATATTTTGTATATTGTATGTATAGAATTTGGGTTAAAGAGCAAAAAAATTTGCTTTGGTTTGTTGTGATAACGTCTTTTTGTCTATGTCTTGTCGCATCCATAAGGCAAAGACTTGAGATTGAAAATTTTTTACCTTTTTGCGTGATATCAACTCCTCTTATAGTGAGAGTTTTTTTTAACTCATATCGAGTTAGGCTACCAATTTTTAGAAAAAGCTATAAATTTATGACCTCATTTGTTGCTTTTTCTTTGATTGCGAGCTTTGTTTTTGTATTGTTTAATGAAATTTTTTATATATATGCCAAAAATCCTAAAAAACATTTCGCTTATAAGTATCATATTGCAAAAGAGCTTTCAATAAAGCTCAAAGAAATGGATATTAAAAATGTTCAAGCCGATGAAAGATTAGCGCTTAGGCTTAAATTTTACGGAATCGAAAATGGTAAAACAAAACTTATAAATTTAGATTTAAAAGATAATTATGCTAATATAACCATAGAAAAATTTGGTAAACCTATTGCTAAATTTAAACTCTCTCAGGAATATATATGAAAAAAGCCTTTACTATGCTTGAGCTAGTTGTTGTTATCGTTGTTATAGGAATTTTAGCCGCGATGGCTATACCAAGACTTGAGCGCGATAACCTTGCCGAAGCTGTTGATCAAATAATCTCTCATATAAGATACACTCAACATCTTGCTATGCAGGATAATAAATTCGATCCGGCCGTGGATAAATGGTTTAAAAGAAGATGGACTCTCTCTTTTAATACAGGCGGTTTTTGTGGCAGTAAAAATACTGACTGGACATATAGTGTTTATTTTGATGGCGTAGGAAAATTTACAGGAAATTTAAATAGCATAGATGAGGTCGCTAGAGATCCTCAAGATCCGTCAAAAATCATGAGTGCCGGTTGGGATAGCGGCTCTTTGGGAGGCGGTTGCCAAAATGCTAGCAATAAATATAATATAACAAAAAAATTTGGAATAACTAATATTGATTTTTCAAATGGTTGCGGTGCTGCCAATACAACATCTATATCGTTTGATGAATTTGGGCGTCCGATGCAAAAAGCCAGCACTACCGGCACCACAGGCGGAGCACAAAGGGGATATGATAGGATATTGGTTTCAGGCAATAATTGCTTTATTTCTATAAGTACTGCTGACAGAAATGCTACTATATATATCTCTCCTGAAACCGGTTTTGCTAGGGTCTCATACTGATTAAGATAAAATTATTTCTGTGGTGTATGTTTTTTAACCTCCCTTTAAGCTTCTCTCTTATATAATTCCAGCTCACGAATTAAGAAACCACCTTTAACTTCTTCTTTCAAGTTAATAAAGCTTTTTCTTTTTAATCGTCAT
>NZ_LIWR01000009.1 GCF_012978815.1 Campylobacter sp. RM16189
ATACGAGATCAAATTTATACGAAGACCTTACGATCTTAAGATTAAATAAAAAATACGAAGAGAATGAAGAGGTAAATTTATCTCATGTCGTAAGCGAGAGGCTTGAGTTTTTCTCACTAAATTTAAAGCAAAAAGGCATAAATTTAACCGCCGATATCAAGGATGTCACGCTTGTAACTTCAAAATTTAAGGTGCGAAAGATAGTTGATAACCTCTTAAGCAACGCCGTGAAATACTCAAACGAAGGCGGAGATGTAAGCGTGAAGCTTGATAAAAAAGCTCTTGTTGTCACAAATAGCGGACAGGGGATATCAAAAGAGAATTTGCCTCATATATTTGATCTTTACACGAGATTTGACGAGGCAAACGGAGGATTTGGCATAGGGCTTAATATCGTTAAGAAATTTTGCGACGAGCTCAAATTTAAGGTAAACTGCAAGAGTAGCGGCGGTATAACCGAGTTTAAAGTGACTTTTTAAATTCACGCCTAAAAACGCTTGGCGAATTTTGGAATTTCAACCAAATTTATAGCTTCAAGATGTAAAATATCGTCTAGATTTTTACAAAAAGCGGTGACTTATGGATGTTTTCCTTATTGTTGAAGTTGTTGGCATAGCTTCGGCTGCACTTAGCGGATTTTACTTCGCTATCAGAAAAAATTGCGACTGGCTTGGTATCTTTGTGGCGGGATTTTTGACCGCTCTTGGCGGCGGACTTATGCGTGACGCGATAGTTTCGCGCCCTCCTTATTCGTTTACAAACTACTTGCCCGGGCTCATTGTGGTCGTTATCTTAATAGCTGCGGCGCTTCTTAAGCTACATAAGCGCGAGGATTTGGAGACTAAATTTTTATTTATCACGACTGATGCTTTCGGTATTGTGAGCTTTTCTATAGTCGGAGCCATCGTAGCACTTGAGTATAACTTCAACTTTTTTGGCGTAACTATGCTTGCGCTTTGTAACGGAGTTGGCGGAGGCATACTACGCGATATCTTGCTAAACGAGGTTCCTTGGTTTTTAAAGACGGGACTTTACGCTACAGTTTGTTTGAGTGTAGGCACGGTATATTATTTTATGGACTACTTTGGATTTACAAATATATATTGGGTGATGTTGCTTTTTACTTTCGGAGTGGTTTTTAGACTTTTGGCTTATTATAGAGGCTGGCATCTGCCAAGGCTTGATTAAAAGGAGTAAATATGTATCTTTTAAACACTTATGCGAGATTTGATTTTGGATTTGAAAGGGGCGAGGACTCTGTGCTTTTTGACGCAAAGGGCAGAGATTATATCGATTTTGCCTCGGGTATCGGCGTAAATTCGCTCGGATACGCTCATAAAAGAGTTGTAAAAACCATAAGCGAACAAGCGGACAAGATACTTCACAGCTCAAACATATACCGCATAAAACCGCAAGAAAAGCTTGCAAAGCAGATTTCAAAAATGCTCGGCTTTAAAACCTTTAGCTTCTTTTGCAATTCCGGTGCAGAGGCAAACGAGTGCGCCATAAAGCTAGCCAGAAAGTATGGTGCGACAAATTTTAAAGAGAAGAAATTTGAGATCATAAGCCTTGCAAACTCCTTTCATGGCAGAACTCTTGCGACCTTAAAGCTAACCGGTCAAGATAAATTTCATCCCGAAATTTACGCTCCTTATATCGATGGCTTTAAATTTTACGGCAGTATCAGCGAGATAATTGAAAATATAAGCGAAAAAACCGTTGCCGTTATGATAGAGCTTGTTCAAGGCGAGGGCGGTATAAACGCACTTGATAAGAGCGAAGCAAAACGCCTCGCAAAGGTTTTAAAGGAGAAAGACTTGCTTCTTATAACCGATGAGGTGCAGTGCGGAGTATTTAGAACGGGCGAGTTTGTTACATCTAAGCTTTATGGTATAAAGCCTGATATCATTACCTTTGCCAAGGGGCTTGGCGCGGGCGTGCCGATAGGTGCTTGCGTAAGCAAAAAAGAGATATTTGAGCCTGGCGATCACGGCTCAACTTTTGGTGGAAATTTCTTGGCAACTGCAACTGCGCTAACCGCGCTAGATGAGCTTAAAAAGCTTAAAAAAAGCGGCAAGATAGATAAGCAGATAGAAATTTTTAATGAAAATTTAGACGAGCTCTGCACCAAATTTCCAAAAATAATCAAGCAAAAAGAAGGACTTGGACTCATGCTAGGCCTAGTGCTTCATGAAGGCGTAAATTTAGCCGATATCATAAAGCTAGCCGCTAAAAACCGCGTTTTGGTGCTTAAATCAGGCACAAGTACGCTTAGATTTTTACCGCCTTTAAATATGAAAAAAAGCGAGATAAAAGAGGGCTTTAAAAGACTTCAAAAGGCGCTTAGTGAGTATAAAATTTAGCTCGTATTTTAACGAGTGGCTAAATGAAAATTACTACAAAGACCCCGCTAGAGTAGGTAAAAGCGGGGATTTTTATACTTCTGTTAGTGTGGGGCCGCTTTTTGGTGTCACGCTTGCTTATCATTTTTTAAATTTGGTTGAAAAAGGTGAGTTTTCACCGTACGCAAATATCGTTGAGATAGGTGCAAATGACGGCGCTATGATGTGTGATTTTATAAGCGGAATTTTTACTTTTGGGCCTGAAATTTTAAAAACGCTAAAATTTAATATCATCGAACCGCATGAAAATTTAAAAGAGATCCAGGCTAAAAATTTCAAGCAAAAATTTAGTAATGAGGTATGCGTAAAGCACTTTAATAGCCTGAAAGAGTGTGAGTTTAACGAGGCTTTTTTTATCTCAAACGAGCTTCTTGACTGCTTTGCTTGTGAGGTGGTGGATGATGGCAAAATGCTTTATGTGAAAGATGATGAGCTTTTTTGGGATGGCATAAATAGCTATACTTTAGCAACTTGCAAAAAATTTGGCGTTAATAAAGGCGAAGTTATGCTTGGACTTAAGGAGTTTGCAAAGAGTGTCAAAAACTGCGCAAAGAGGCTTAAATTCATTACTTTTGACTACGGAGATATAATCAGGCGAGATGACATAACGCTTAGAATTTACAAAGGCCATAAGGTTTTTAGCCCTTTTGAGCTTACAAATTTAAAAGAGTATTTTGGCATAAGCGATATAACTTATGATGTGAATTTTGCGCAGGTTAAAGAGGAGTTTGAAAACTGCGGGTTTAAATTTAAAAGCTTTAAAAAGCAGTCCGTAGCGATAGTGGAATTTGGCGGTGCAGAAGTGCTTGAATACGTGCTTAAAAACGGTGGCGAGAGCGCTTACAAAAGCTTTTTAAAGCAGTTTAAGTTCCTAACTAGCCCTGAGTTTTTGGGCGAGAGGTTTAAAATGATAGAGTTTGATAAGGAGATATGATGAAATTTGTAACATTTTTTGACGGCTGTGTAAAAAGTGGCATAGTAAGCTTTGATGGCTCCATTATCAGCTTTAGCGAAATGGGGCTTGATTTTAGTGATTTAAATGATTTTATCTTACGAGCCGGCAAGCAAGACTATGAGCATTTAAAAGAATTTGAAAGCCATACGAGTAAGCTTAAATTTAGCGAAGCAAAGCTGCTTGCACCTATCGTAACTCCGCGTCAAGATATCATCTGTCTTGGCATAAACTACATGGAGCATGCTAAGGAGTCGGCCAAATTTAAAGGCGAGAAATTTGACGGCACACGTGAATATCCGGTCTATTTTTCAAAACGAGTTAATGAGGTAGTCGGGCACAAGGGCGAAATTTTAGCTCATGAAGATGTTACGCAAAAGCTTGATTATGAGGTGGAGCTTGCACTCATCATAAAAAAAGACGCTAAAAATGTAAAAGAAGAAGAAGCGGGCGAATATATCCTTGGATACACGATACTAAATGATTTTAGCGCGCGTGATTTGCAAATTCGCCATAAGCAGTTTTACTTCGGCAAGTCACTTGAAACTCACTGCTCGATGGGTCCTGTGGTGGTGACACCTGATGAGCTTGATAGTGCAAATTTAGCTATCAAATGCTACGTAAACAATGAACTCAGACAGAACTCAAATACCTCAAAAATGATCTTTGATGAAAGGTATGTGATCGCCGAGTTAAGCCAAGCGATGACGCTAAAAGCTGGCACCATCATCTCTCTTGGCACGCCAAGTGGAGTTGGTATGGGGCTTGAGCCGCCTAAATTTCTAAAGAGTGGCGATGTGGTGCGTTGCGAGATAGAAAATATCGGAGTGCTTGAAAATTTTATAAGATGATAAACTATCTAAAATTTATGTTCACTATCTGATAATAAAACAAACCAGCATATACGCTTGCTTTCGTTAAAATTTAACCCGTCTATAGAGTAAAATTTGCGCTTATGTCCTTCCTTTTTAGTGATGATATCGACTTTATATGGCATGAAAGGAAAGCTTTTGAAGTGGCATGAGGCAACGTCATCTTTTGCTATTTTTATCTTGGTAAAAAGCTTTGCGATTATGATTTTATCCTCATAAATTTCAATGTATCTAAAATTTAACTTCTCAAATAAATTATAAAGTAAGATAGCGGCTAGTACTGCGCCCATCGCAAGCTTTGCTCCGCCGTCAAAAAGCATAAAAGAGGTCGGAAATACAAGAAGCAAAAGTATCGGCGCGCAACTTATCAGTAGAGTTATCTTGTTTCTGCTATCAAGTCTGTATAAAAGCTTTGAGCTGTCTTCCATACTCATCTTAATATAACCGCTGCGATAGCAAAACCGCCGTCGTGGCTTATGCTTACGTCCGCTTGTGAGATTTTGAAATTTTGTTTTAGTTTGTCTGAAAGTTTTATCTTTGGTGCGTTTTTTTCGGTTTTATAAATTTCTATATCAAAAAACGAACATTCACTACTTATACCACAACCCAAAGCCTTACTAACAGCCTCTTTAACGGCATAAAACCCTGCTAGAGTCGAGTCTGTCTTTGCTAAATTTATCTCGTTTTTATTTAAAAAGCGTTCGGCGAAACTCTCACCGTAACGCTCTTTAAGCTTTGAAATTCTAGAGATTACGACTATATCTATCCCTATCATTGAACAACAAAATCAGTAAAGTATATGTTTTTGATATGTCCGTCAGCCAAGACCTCGTTAAGTCTATCTACTATTTCGTCTTTTAGGCGATCTTTGCCCTTTATTGTGCTAACTTCTTCAAATGTTTTAGACGATAGAGTTCTAATGATAATATCGCGAATTAGGGATTTTTTCTTATCTATTTCAGGAGTTAAGGCTTCATTGTTTAGCTCCAAATCAACCTTAGTTTTAAGAAATCTTGAGCCACTTTCACTTAATAAATTTACTATAAATTGATCCATAGGATATATAGGGCCCATATTTATATAGTCATTTGATCTTTTTGGACTATTGTTTCTTGCGGTTTGTTGAGGCTGTTGCATGGTTTGCATATCTTGTGCGTTTATTTGCTGATTATCGCTACCTCCTAAAACCAAAAATGCTATCAAACCACCGATAGCTAAAAGTAGCACTAAAACAATAATGATTATTATAAGTAAAAGGCTATTTCCTTTCTTGCCTTGCTTCTCTTCAACCTCTTGGGCCATTAAAACTCCTTTAAATTTTGGTTATAATTATACATTAATTTTAAGAAAAAGAGAAAGATGATACATAAAACTAATGCCGCCAGATTCCTAGATAGTAAAAAAATAGAGTATGAATTAATTGAATATGATGTCGATGAAAGTGATCTCAGTGCCGTAAATGTCGCCAGTAAATGCAATATTGATATCGAAAAAATTTATAAGACTATAGTGTGCGAATGTGAGCCAAAAGGATTTGTAGTAGCTTGCATTCAGGGGGATTTGAGCTTAAATTTAAAAGCTTTAGCAAAGCTTAGTGGTCATAAAAGATGTGAACTTTTAAATTTAAGAGATCTTGAAAAAGTAACAGGCTATATTAGAGGGGGCTGCTCTCCTATATCTATGAAAAAGAGTTTTGATACATTTTTTGATAACAGAGTTTTAAATCAGGATTTTATCTATATAAGTGCTGGCGTTAGAGGTAAGCAGATAAAAATAAATCCATTAAAATTGATAAATGCTATCAATGCTAAGACGGGAGATTTAATTTAGTCAATGTTAATTGTAGTGATGATAAAATTGGCAGATTTAATTTAAGGTTTAAAATTTATGCTGGAAGAAATTTTTAGAGAGTATGATATACGCGGAATTTACGAGAGAGATCTAAATGAAACAAGCGTAAAGGCTATAGGCTTAAATTTGGGTCGCGAGATGTTAAAGCGCGGAGCTAAAAACGTAAGTGTGGGATATGATGCGAGGCTTAGTGCAGAAGATATTTTTGGCTGGCTTGTTAGCGGGCTAAACGCTGCAGGCACAGAGGTCTTTGATATTGGATTGCTTCCTACACCGGTTGGATATTTTAGCGTTTTTAACGACAAATTTGACGCAAACATCATGATAACCGGCTCTCATAATCCAAAAGAATACAACGGATTTAAGATTACGATTTTTAAAGATAGCTACTTTGGTGCTGATCTTCAAAAGCTAAAAGATGAGGTTATCTCCACTATCAAGGCTAAAACGCAGATAAAAGATGATTTTAGAGCTGTTAAATTTGATATCGCAAGCGAGTATAAAAAATTTATCATAGATCAGTTTGCGCATCTTAAAAACATGAAACTAAAAATAGTAATGGACTGCGCAAACGGAGCCGTGGGAGCCGTGCTTCCTGAAATTTGCAAGAGCTTAAATTTAGACGCTGAAATTTTGTATCCAAACCCTGACGGAAATTTTCCAAACCACCATCCCGATCCAAGCGAAGAGAAAAATTTAAAAGATATAAAAGAGGCCTTAAAGGGCGAATTTGAGATAGGATTTGGCTTTGACGGAGACGGCGATCGTATTGCGGTTCTTACTAAAAATCGCAACATCAAAGGCGATGAGCTAGCCTACTTATACTCTCTTGTGATGAAAAATCCGCGAGTTTTAGGAGAGGTCAAATGCTCGCAAAATATGTATGACGAGATCGATAAAAATGGCGGCAAGAGCTTCATGGGTAAAACCGGTCATAGTAATATCAAAAAAGCCATGAAAGAGCTAAATATCGATATGGCGGCGGAAGTTAGCGGTCATATATTTTTTAAAGAGCGATATTTTGGCTTTGATGACGCCTTGTATGCGATGTTTAGGGTGCTTGAGCTCGTTCAAAAGGGTATAAATTTAGATGCCGAGCTTGAGAAACTTCCAAAAGTTTTTAGTACTGATGAGATCAAGGTAGAAACTAGCGAAAGTAAGAAATTTAAGATAATCGAGGCTTTAAAGCTTGAACTTGCAAAAGGGGTAAAAGAGCTTCCGGAAGTAAAAGAGATCATTGATATAGACGGCGTTAGAGTAAGATTTGAAGATGGTTGGGCACTTGTAAGGGCCTCAAACACAACTCCTGTCATAGTAACTAGGTTTGAGGCTAGGAGTGAGGTTTTGCTTAAAAAACTTAGTGAAATCTTTTTAAATTTGGTCGAAAATTTAAAGAGTAGGGTGTAAAATTATGGTAAATGTAATACTTTGCGGAGGCTCGGGCACTAGACTTTGGCCGCTTTCAAGAACTCTCATGCCAAAGCAGTTTGTTAAAATTTTTAATGACGAATCCCTTTTTAGTCTTACTCTTAAGAGAAATTTTGAATTTGAAAAGAGTATTATTGTTTGTAATGAAGAGCACTATTTTCTAGCTCTTGATGAGTGCAACAATAAAGAGATAGAGAGATTTATTTTAGAACCTTTTGGTAAAAATACGGCCGCAGCTATAACCTTTGCAGCTTTGGGTGCAAAAAGCGATGAAATTTTATTAGTAACTCCAAGCGATCATATGATAGAGGATGAGGATGCTTATAAAAAATCACTTATGACGGCAAAGGAGTATGCCAAGGACGGGTTTTTAGTTACTTTTGGCATTAAGCCTACTGAGCCAAATACCGGATATGGATATATGAAAGCTGAAAAAAATGGCGATGTGGAGAGATTTATCGAAAAGCCTAACCTTGAAAATGCGGTTAAATTTATAAAAGATGGCGGGTATTACTTTAATAGCGGAATGTTCTGCTTTAAAGCGGGAGTCTTTTTGGAAGAGATGATGAAATTTTCTCCAAGTATAGTAAAAAACGTTCGTTTGGCGATAGAAAATTCTCACCTAGAGGCAAATGTCTTAAAAATAAATCCAAAATATATGGATTCTATTGAGGATATAAGTATTGATTACGCATTGATGCAAAAGAGTATGAAGATAAAGATGGTTGGTCTTGATGCCGGATGGAGCGATGTGGGAAGCTTTGATGAGCTTAGTAGAAAGATCGAAAACAGCAAAGAGATTTACGAGATAGACTCTAAAAACAACTTTGTGATTAGCGAAAAGCCAACAGCTCTTATAGATGCAAATGATCTCATAATAGTGAATACAAAAGATGCTCTTTTGATTACTAAAAGAGGGTCTAGTCAAAAAGTAAAAGATGCTCAAAAACATTTTCAGAATTTCTTTCCTGATCTTTGTGAAGCACACTCTAGAGTTTTTCGCCCGTGGGGAAGTTACGAAGTCTTAGAGAGTAGTGACGGCTATAAGATAAAAAAGATAATAGTTAGACCAGGAAAGAGACTGAGTCTGCAAAAACATCTAAGGAGAAACGAGCACTGGGTGGTTGTTAAGGGTAGAGCCTTCGTAACTATTGATGATAGGGAATTTTATCTCAATCAAAATGAATCTACTTATATAAAAAGCGGGCAAATTCATAGATTAGAAAATCAAGAGAGCTCAAATTTAATAATCATAGAGGTTCAAACTGGTGACTATTTGGGTGAAGATGATATTATTAGACTAAACGACGATTACAATAGATCTTAATAGGAATTTGATGAAAAAGGCTTTAGTGCATGATTGGTTTAGTGTATATGCGGGTGCGGAGCGATGCGTAGAGAGCTTTACAAATATCTGGGATGATTTTGATATATTCTCTCTTGTTGATTTTTTAGACCCGAAAGATAGAGAGATAATCCTTAAAGGCAAGATTTCACAAACCAGCTTTATACAAAATTTACCACTTTCAAAGAATAAATTTAGAAACTACCTTCCGCTATTTCCTTTTGCTATAGAGCAGCTTGATCTACGCGAATACGATCTTGTCCTATCAAGCTCTCATGCGGTTGCTAAAGGTGTTTTAACAAGACACGATCAGCTACATATCAGTTATATTCATACTCCGATTCGTTATGCTTGGGACATGTATCTTAACTACCTTGAACAAAATTCTCTGCAAAGCGGATTTAAGTCTCTTCTGGCAAGATATTTTTTGCATAAAATTCGTCTTTGGGACATAGCTTGTGCAAATAGAGTCGATCTTTATATTGCAAATTCAAATTTTGTATCAAATAGGATAAGAAAAATTTACCGTAAAGATTCAAAAGTCATCTATCCTCCTGTAGATACTAATAAATTTAAAATAAATTCTAAAAAAGATGATTTTTACATCACAGTCTCAAGGCTGGTCGCCTATAAAAAAGTTGATTTGATAGTAAGAGCATTTAATGAGAATGGCAAAAAGCTGGTAGTGATAGGAGATGGTAATGAGATGACAAGGATAAAGAGCATAGCAAGGAGTAATATAGAGATATTGGGTTTTCAGGATAGCAAAATATCCGCCGATATGATGAGTAAGGCTAAAGCCTTTGTTTTTGCTGCAATTGAGGACTTTGGAATAACCCCTGTTGAGGCGCAAGCTTGCGGAACGCCTGTAATATGCCTAGATAAAGGTGGGGCGAGAGAGAGCGTGATAGATGGAGTAAGCGGGGTTTATTTTGCGGATCAAAATGTCCAGAGTATAGTTGAAGCGGTAGATAAGTTTGAGAAAAATTTGGATAAATTTGATTCAAATATTATAAAAGCTCATGCAGGAAGGTTTTCTAAAGAGAGATTTGAGTCCGAGATAAAGGAATTTGTGGAGGACAGTTATGATAAATTTCGCTTTGGCGGTATAGATGCGCTTAGAAAATAAAATTTTATTAAAAGCTATGATAGATTATATTTTAGTGATAATAAGTATGCCGATATGGTTATTTGTTATGGCTTTTATTGCTATTGGTATGAAAATTTTACAGCCTAGCGAGAGCATATTTTTTAAGCAAAAGAGGATTGGGCACTTTAATAAAGCGTTTGACTGCTATAAATTTAGATCGATGTATAAAAACGGACATGAAATTTTGATCCAATATCTTAAGGAAAATCCAGATGAAGTCGAGCACTACAAGAGGTATCATAAGTATAGAAACGATCCTAGGATAACAAAGATTGGGCATTTTATCAGAAAAACATCTTTGGATGAGTTGCCTCAGCTTTTTAATGTATTAAAGCTGGAGATGAGCTTAGTAGGACCAAGACCATATATGATAGCCGAAAAGAAAAAAATCGGAGCAAATATTAAAAAAATAACAAGCGTTAGACCTGGACTTACAGGTCTTTGGCAAGTAAGTGGCGGAAATAAATTATCATTTCACGATAGGGTTGATCTAGACTGTAGGTATGTAGATAATATCTCGATTTTAGGCGATATTTTAATACTTATTAAAACCATAAAAATAGTTTTTAAAAACCAGTAATAGACACCAAATAATCTATGTTTAATCTCTTTTAGATATAATCATTAAAATTTTAATTACGGTCAATATATATTGCTAAAAAAAAATATTATTAATACTTATCAACTTGTAAAATTCGATTTTAAAAGCAGATACGCCAAGACTAGCCTAGGTCAAATTTGGTATCTTATATCTCCTATTATAATGCTTTTTATCTATACGGTTATATTTTCAGATTTTATGAGTGCAAGGCTTGGTATAAGCGATCAGCCATACGCATATAGCATATATTTGATACCAGGACTTTTTGCATACTCTGCATTTAGCAACACCCTTACCTTAATGATGGAGGTTCCATTTGCAAAGGCTGGAATTTTAAAGAAAATCAACACCCCTATCTATATTTTTGAGCTTAGCCCTTTAATAATTCAATTTTTGATATTTATTTTTTCCATGTTTATAGGAGTTTTGTTTCTTGTTGCAGTAAAAGATGTAAGCTTTAATATACTTTTTATAATTCCGATGATGATATTGCAGACTCTTTTTGTATTTGGTTTAGGGCTTTTTTTATCGGTTTTTGCAGTATTTTTTAGAGATATTAAAGAGATAATACCTATTGTCCTTCAGCTTTTATTTTGGGCTACTCCTATCGTATATCCGGCCTATATAATCGAACAAAAGGCAAAAATTTTACTGTATATAAATCCGTTTTATTACTTTGTCAGACCATATCAGGATATTTTTTTATTGGGTTCTGTAAAACTAAATGATTTTATAGCCCCAGCAATTCTGTCCGCTACATCTCTTGTTGTCGGTATATTTTTTTACAAGAAGCTTGTGGGGGCGGTAAGAGATAACTTATGAGTGTAGTTTTAAGAGTTAAGAATATTACAAAAGAATTTAGAGTTTATGAGCGCCAAAGAGATAGACTTAAAGAGATTTTTCAAAAAAAACCTCTGCATAAAAAATTCTTCGCAAATCGCGATATAAGCTTTGACTTACATAGTGGCGAAAGCCTTGGTATAGTGGGCTTAAATGGGGCGGGTAAATCTACGCTTTTAAAGATAATAAGCGGTGTTTTAATGCAAACTTCGGGAAGTATAGAAGCGGACGGCTCGGTAGCTGCCATACTAGAGCTTGGAACAGGGTTTAATTACGATCTAAGCGGAGTTGAAAATATTTATTTTAACGGCTATCTGCTTGGAATGAGCAAGGCTTATATAGATGAAAATTTGCAAAACATTATAGATTTTAGCGAGCTTAATGAGTTTATAAAAATGCCTATTGGTACTTATTCTTCAGGAATGGCGGTGCGTCTTGCGTTTTCTATAGCCATATTTTCAAACGCTCAAATTTTTATAATAGATGAGGCTCTATCTGTAGGAGATGCTCACTTTTCTCAAAAATGTATAAAGAAACTCAAAGATATAAAGTCCGAGGGAAAGAGCATTATATTTGTATCTCATGATTTAAACTCATTGAAGCTTCTTTGCGATCGAATTATACTTCTAAGATCGGGTAAGGTTGTGCAAGAAGGTGATCCTCAGGATGTTTTAGATACCTATAACTATTTAATAACTGAAATTGGTAAAATTGATGAAAATTTAAAAGAGCTAAACAGCGATTATGGTAGCAAGGAAGCGATCATAACAAACATTAGTATGAAAAAAGATAGTAGTGATGTCTCTGTAACATGTTGTGGCGATAGTGTGAATTTTGAAATAGAGATTCATTCCAATAAAGATCTAAAAGATCTCTCTTTAGGGTTCTTGATTAAGGATAAATTCGGACAAGATATATATGGCACAAATACTAATTTGCTTGGTATTGATTTAGATTTAAAGCAGAATAAAAGATACGTGATAAATTTATATCTAAAGCTTGATATTGGAGTTGGATTTTATACTGTTACTTTAGCTTTGCATTCAAAAGATACCCACGTAGACGATTGTTACCACTGGATGGATAATGCGTTGAGATTTGAGGTTATAAACCCTGAAAAAATAGATTTTATAGGAATTTGTAGATTGAATTCAGTGATTGATATAAAGGAAATTAATGGATAAAGGTTTTTATGTAGCTCTTGAAAATAGATTTAGAGGTAGCGAAGAGCTTGTTAAGGAGAGGCAAAAAAAGTATCTTAAATTTATAAATCCGTTAAAGGATATCAAAGATCATGTAAGTGCTCTTGACATAGGTTGCGGACGCGGAGAATGGCTCTCCTTGCTCAATGAAAACGGATTTTTAGCAAGAGGAATAGACATAGACGATGATATGGTAGAGCTATGCTTAAAAAAAGGGTTTAATACTAAAAAAAACGATGCGCTTTCTGAGCTAAAAAGTCTTGAAGATAATAGTGTCGATATAATTTCCGCTTTTCAAGTTGTAGAACATATTGATTTTGATGATGTTCTAGATATTTGCAAAGAGGCTATGAGAGTCTTAACTCCATGCGGAATTTTAATTCTTGAGACGCCGAATCCTGAAAACATTATGGTTTCTACTCATTGGTTTTATCTTGATATAACACATAAAAAACCAATCCCTTGCGATCTACTCGCTTTTGCTACGGAGTATTGCGGATTTAAAAGAAATTTTATAATACGTTTGAACGAAAAAGAGTTGAATCTATCAGGATATGATATGGATCTTTTTGATGTTTTTGAAAAAGTTAGTCCCGATTACTCTATAGTGTCTCAAAAGGACGGTAGCAATATCGGTATTTTTGATCCTGCTTTTTCCGAGGGCTATGGTATAAATTTAGATCAAATTTCACATATGTATTCACATATATTAAGGATGCATAATAAAAATATGAATGAACGTATTGATCAAAATATATTATCTCTTAAGGAAGAGATAGAAGGAATTAAAAATAGTAGATCATGGCGCATAACAAAGCCTTTAAGGGAGGCTGTAGGTTTAGCAAGAGATATAAAGGCTCAATTTAAGGCTTATTTAGATAAAGGTATGTCTATTATCAAAAAAATAAATTTAAGTTCTATATTTAGTTCTAATCAATCCAATGTTTTGACCAAAAAAGAGTTGGAAATTTACAAAAAATTAAGAAAAAAGGATTGATATGCCTGCTGTTTTAGTTGATTTGGGATTTAAAATAGATGTCGATATATCGGATTTTAAAGAGTTTTCAAATGATGAAATAGAATTTTTGATATGTGCAAACAAGGATATAGACACCAGAGCTCTTCGTAAAAAGATTAAAAATTTTAAATTATATATATTTGAGCCGACTTTGTATATAAATGACGAAGATGAGATAAGAAAACTTAAAAACTATTTTTTAAAAAACACAAATTCAAGCTTTTTAATATCATACGATGAATTTGAACCTAAAAAGATTAAGGAAAAACTTGAAGAAATAAGAAAAAAAAGCCATACAATAAATAAGGATATTAAACCTAAATTGGCATTCTTTTCGCCAATTCCAAACGAAAAAACAGGAGTAAGTTTATATAGTGAGGAGCTTTTAGAAAGGCTTAATGATTATTACAAATTAACAGTTATAGTTGAAAATTTGAAAAATGTAAGAGACGATCTTAAAAAAAAATATGATATAAAAGAGGTTGATTATTTTTTCAAAAATGCGGATTCATTTGATAGAATTGTATATCAAATGGGCGGCTCATCTTATCATCTTTACATGTACGATATTATGAAAAAATTTGAAGGCATAGTCGTATTTCACGACTTTTATATGTCTCAACTATTTTATCACAAAGATTTACGTTATACCGATATATTTTACGATGAGCTTTATTATTCTCACGGATATCATGTTTTTGATTTTTTAAAAGAGCATGGTTTGGCTAAGACTATATTAAATTATCCTGCCAATCTATCTTTAATAGATTATTCGCTTGGTATCATTACTCATTCTAATGAGCCAAAAAGGATATTTGACTCGCTTTATGGCGGAAATAATGATATATTTGAAAATATCCCCCTGCTTAGAAAGCCCGCTAAAATTTCACCTAAAAGCGAAAGCAGAAAAAGGCTAAATTTACCTGAAAATAAATTTATAATATCCACTTTTGGCTATATTGGCTCTACAAAATTAACTCTTGAAGCGGTTGAGGCTTTTGCCAAAACAACTCTTTACACTAGAGAAAATTCAATTTTGCTATTGGTCGGAGAGGGTACGAGCGAACACTATATGAATTTGATTAATAGAGCTATAAAAGATAACTTATTGGACGGTAGTGTTAAATTTATAGGCTGGACAAGTGATGAAGAGTATCGAGAATACCTTAGCGCATCTGATGTTGCAATTCAGCTAAGGATTGATTCTAGAGGAGAGACTTCAGCGGCTGTCCTTGACTGCTTTAATTATTCGCTTGCAACTATAATAAACAATCACGGCTCTATGAAGGACTTACCAAGAGATTGTGCCTATTTTATAGATGAAAAATTTAGTACAAGAGAGCTTGCTAGTGCCATAGAAAGGATATGTAAAGATTATAATTTAAGAGAAAATATCTCAAAAAACGCAAAAGAACATCTTGATAAAAATCATAATCCTAGTGTTTGTGCAAAAAAATATTTTGAATTTATAGAGAAAACCTATGCAAAAAAGCCTGTTTTAAAAGAGATTGTAGAAGAATTTAAGAGTTTTAAAAGCGATTTAATAATGCTTTCAAAAGCCATATCGTCAATCAAGAAACCGATTTTTAGACAAAAAACTATTTTTATAGATATTACAGAGGTCTATATAAACGATTTAAAAACAGGCATTCAAAGAGTTGTTAAGGCTCAGCTTTTAATGCTAATAACTATTTGCAAAGAGTATAGAATCGAACCTGTTTACTATAACGATTCAAAATCTTCGTATTTTTACGCTAGAGATTTTATGAAAAAACTATATAAACTTGACGAGTGGAATACGTCAAATGAGATTGTGGATATTCATGAAGGAGATATTTTTTACGGTATTGACTATATGCCTGTTAATTTTGTTCGTGCATATCAAAAAGGTGTATATAATCAATTTAGAGCAAAAGGTGTAAAGCTATTTTTTGTTCTATATGATAATATTCCTCTGTCTCATCCTCATTTTTTCCCGCCAGAAGTTCATATTAACCATGAAAGATGGTTGAAATGTGCAATAAATTGCGCAGATGGTTTTATTTGCATATCAGACTCTGTGGTTAATGATCTAAAAAAATATATACTTGATAATAGTTTAAAAGCACCTGCTGTTATTGAAAGTATGAAGCTTGGACACGATATCAGATCTTCTAATCCAATTTTGGGAATAGATGATGACTCTAGGAAAGTATTAAAAAAAATTATCGAAAAACCTACTTTTATTATGGTGGGAACTGTTGAGCCAAGAAAAGGTCATGATGCCGCCATAGCTGCTTTTGATGCGCTTTGGCAAAGAGGTCTTGATATAAATTTAGTTATTGTCGGCAAAATGGGTTGGATGGTTAATGATCTTTTTAAAACAGTAGACAGTCATAGTGAAAGAGGCAAAAGACTTATATATCTAAATTTTGTAAGCGATGAGACGCTTGAAGAAATTTATAAAAGCTCAAGCTGTTTGATAGCTGCAAGTAGAGCAGAGGGATTTGGACTCCCGATAGTTGAGGCCGCTGTTCATAAAATACCTATTATTGCAAGGGATTTGGAAGTATTTAGAGAGGTTTCTAATGATTCGGCAACTTTTTTTAAAAGAGACGAGGATTTGGCTGATGTTATATCCAAATGGCTTGATGATTTCAAAGCTTTAAAGCATATTAAACCTGATGGTGTGGAGATTGTTTCATGGAGAGACAGCGCGATGCAGGCATATAAAATTTTAACAGGAGATTTTTAATGAAAAGAGCTTTGATTACGGGTGTAACCGGGCAAGACGGTGCGTATCTTGCAAAGTATCTGCTAGAGCTTGGATACTTGGTTTATGGTACATGTAGGAGAACGGCTAGTTTAAATTTGTGGAGACTTGAAGAGCTTGGAGTGCTTGAAAATAAAAATTTAAAAATTGTTGAGATGGATTTAACTGATGCGTTTAATATTATAAGCGTAGTTTCAGAAATTCGTCCTCATGAAATTTATAATCTAGCCGCTCAAAGCTTTGTCGGCGTAAGCTTTAAAGAGCCGTTTCATACGGCAAATGTAACTGCTCTTGGAGTATTAAATTTACTTGAGGCTATAAGAATAGTGGATAAAGATATCAAATTTTACCAAGCAAGCACATCTGAAATGTTTGGTTTGGTTCAAGAGGTTCCACAAAGAGAGAATACTCCGTTTTATCCGAGATCTCCTTATGGAGTTGCCAAACTTTACGGACATTTTATAACGGTAAATTATAGGGAAAGCTACGGTATATTTGGAAGCAGTGGAATTTTATTTAACCACGAAAGCCCTCTTAGAGGACTTGAATTTGTAACAAGAAAGATTACAAACACTGTCGCTAAAATAGCGTTAAAAAAGGCTAATGTATTAGAGCTTGGAAATCTTGATGCCAAGCGCGACTGGGGATATGCTTATGAATATGTTCAAGGAATGTATAAAATTTTACAGCATCATACGCCTGATACTTTTGTGCTTGCAACAGGCAAGACTACTACTGTAAGGGACTTTGTATCGCTTGCATTTAAAGCACTTGACATAGAGCTTAAATTTGAAGGTGAGGGCGAGAGTGAAGTTGGGCTTGACAAGAGCGGCAACGTGCTGGTAAAAGTAAACCCTGAATTTTATAGACCTGCTGAAGTTGATCTTCTAATAGGCGATGCAACAAAGGCTAAAAATGAGCTTGGATGGGAGGCGCAAACTTCACTTGAAGAGCTTTGCAAAATGATGGTAAAAGCGGATATTAAAAAGATCGAGAGCGGTTTTGAGTTCTAAAGTTTTTATTACGGGAGCCGATGGTTTTACAGGTTTTTATTTATCACACTATCTGGAAAAATCAGGATATGAAGTCATTAAAGCCTCAATAAAAAAACAAAAAGAAGGTTTTGTGTATTGTGATATATGTGATAAAGAGAGCGTAAAGATAGCTCTTAATCATGTAAATCCTGAATTTGTTATACATCTTGCCGCAATATCCTTTGCTCCAAGCGATCCTAATCTTATAGATAAAGTTAATATTGGCGGAAGCGAGAATTTGCTTGAGTGTTTAGAGATGCTTGAAAAAAAACCAAAAAGAGTGATCTTGGCAAGTTCTGCTTCTGTTTATGGGGCGCAAAATAGTGAAATTTTAGCCGAAAATTTAGAGCCAAATCCAATCTCTTCTTATGCAAAGAGTAAATTTAAAATGGAGCAAACGGCTCTAAAAAGTAGCCTTGATATCATTATCGCCCGTCCATTTAAC
This sequence comes from Campylobacter sp. RM16189, assembly GCF_012978815.1. Lineage (NCBI taxonomy): Bacteria > Pseudomonadati > Campylobacterota > Epsilonproteobacteria > Campylobacterales > Campylobacteraceae > Campylobacter > Campylobacter sp. RM16189. The sequence continues at coordinate 17,893 of NZ_LIWR01000009.1, forward strand.
TATACGGGAGTAGGGCAAGCTATAAGCTTTTTGATACCTAAAATAGTATCTCATTTTAAAGAAAAAAAATCTACTATCGAACTAGGAAATTTAACTCCCAAGCGTGAGTATAATAGCGTTTTGGATGTGGTTAAAATTTATGAAAAACTGCTTCATGCAAAAAGCGAGCATAAAATTTTTAACATAGGTTCTGGAGTCGGATATGGCGTGGGCGACATAGTAAAGTTTATGCAAGAAATTTCAGGAAATAGTATAAATATCGTTCAAAATCCAAATTTTATAAGGAAAGATGAAGCCGAGATACTAATATCAAATACTTCAAGACTGAAAGATTGTGGTTTGTATTTTTGCAAAACAGACATAAAAAATATTTTAAGGTGGATGTATGAGAATTAAAATTTTATTAAATGCTAGACCTTTGTTGGGTAATTTGACAGGTATAGGAAGATACTCTTATGAAGTATTTAAAGGACTTGATAGAGAAAAATTTGATCCATTTTTTGACTATGGATTTATTTCTCAAGATATCATTTTACCAAGTAATAAAAAAGAAGTATCTTTTTTGGATAGAATTAAAAGCAGTGTTTTCAAAATTATGAAGTATTTTTTCAGCTTTTTACCTACAACTTTTAAAACCAAAATTAGAGATTTTTTAATAAATAGTAATACTACTAAAAATAAAGAGTTGAATTTTGATATATACTTTCAGCCCAATTTTATCCCGCTAGATGCTAATGCGACTTTTTATGTATCCTGCGTACACGACCTATCATTTATAAAATTTAAAGACTTTCATCCAAAAGACAGAATGGATTTTTTTGAAAAAGTATTTTTTAAAGATATTGTAAAAGCATCAAAAATTATTACCGTTTCAAATACCGTTAAAAAAGAGATTATGGAGGAGCTAAAGATAGATGAGGATAAGATAGAAGTTATATATAACGGTTATGACGATAAAATTTTCTATCCTAAAAACATAAATGATCAAGAGAGTATAAAGAGTAAGTATTTGCTAAAAAAGAATTTTATACTCTTTGTCGGATCAATCGAGCCTAGAAAAAATTTAAAAACACTTATTAAGGCGTATAATATTTTGGATAAAAGCCTGCAAGATAAGTTTGATTTGGTTATAGTAGGCGCTAAAGGCTGGCAAAATTCCGATATTCATGGACTTATAAAACAAAATAAAAATATCAAATTTCTAGGCTATATAGATGATGATAATTTATCCGTTCTTTACAGTAGCGCTACTGTCTTTGTGTATCCTTCCGTGTACGAGGGTTTTGGTATCCCTCCGCTTGAAGCGATGGCTTGCGGATGTCCTGTAATTTTATCGGATATTGAGGTTTTTAGAGAGATTTATAAAGACAATGTAATATTTTTTGATGCCATAAATGAAAACGATTTAAAAGAGAAACTTTTTAGCCTATTGTCAGATATTGACTTAAGAGAGAAGCTATCAAAAAGCGGACTTTGTTACTGTAAGAATTTCTCTTGGACAAAATCCGCTAAAGAGCATTCCGACCTATTTTTAAGACTCGCTACTCAATAAAAGCTTTTTCTAGATAGCTCATACTCTCTTGGTTGATATTGTTAATCAAGCTTTCTAGCTCTAAGTATGACAATACCACTTTGTAAGCTGTAGTTATCACATCATTTCTTATTTTGTGAACCCTGGTTTTGGCATCAAGAAGATCGACTATGCTTCTTAATCCTTCTTTATATCCACGTTCGATTGAAAGTTCGTATATTTTTGCATTCTCCAGAGACTGAACTATGATTTCATACTCTTGTATATAGTTTTGCAAATCCACTATTGACTGTTTTTGAGATATGTCTACACTTTTTTTAACATCGTTTTGTCTTGCGGCACTTGCCTGCCTAAGCAGCATTCCCTCTTCTATTCTAAAGCTTGTGTGCCAACTTGTGAATATAGGTAGATTAAGTCTTATCATAGTCTCAACTCTACGATCTTTATCGGTAAAAGCTCTATCATCCGTATAGTTATCTTTAGAATAACTTACAGAAAAATCAATCGTAGGTAAGTGTTCGCTCTTTCTTTTGGAGTGTTCTTTCTCTGCTATTTTTGTCATAAGCTCACTTTGCTTATAGTGGATATTTAGATCTGTATCGTTATATTTTCTTAGATCGATAGCCTTAAAGAAATTTATATTTAAATTTTCAAAATAATTTTTTACTTCTATATCTTGACCAACGAGTCTAAAAAGTGAAATTTTAGCTATCTCTATTTCTCTATTTGCCTTGCTTACGCCCATTATAGACTCATCATATCTGACTTTTGACTCCAGCATATCCATCTTGTTTGTAAGACCTAAAGATAAAGATTTGTTCATCTGGTCGTATCTAGCCTTGTTTGCATTATTATAACTTTGAGCCAATTTTAAATTTTCGCTTGCGTATACAAGCTCAAAATATGCTTTGGCTACTTTTTTTGCGAGCTCTTGTTTGTTTAGTTCTAAATCAAGTCCGCTCTGCTCTTTTCTAAGCTCTTCTTGAGCCTTTTGATAGTATAAAGAAGGTTGGAAAATTTGCTGTCTCAGTGTTACGCCATAGCTTCTAATACTCTCATTAACTCTTTTGTTGCGTCTATCATATTTATCTCCGCGATAACTGATATTTCCTGTGATAGTAGGGAATAGTTGTGATTTTGATTGACTGTATCTCTCTACGCTCGCAAGACTATTATACATATAGTATTTGTGCTCATCGTCGTTTTGCAAAGCCATCTCGTAAGCCTCGGATAGATTTATGCCTTTGGCCAAAACAAATAAAGGTAACCCAAATAGTAAAATGAAATTTTTAATCTTCATTAAAAGCCCTTTCAAACATATTTGTAAAAGGATTTAAAATATAGCTTAGCACGGTTCTATCTCCTGTTCTTACCATGACTTCAGCTGGCATTCCCGGTAGTAAAAAGAATTTATTTCTCTCAAGTTCTTTTATGCCGTCTTCCGTAAGCTCTATTTTTATCTCATAAAATTGATGTCCGTTATTATCTTGCAGGCTATCTGCCGAGACATAAGTTACTTTGCCCTCTACTACGTGAGCTTGCTGTAGTTCAAACGCACTAAATCTCACATCCGCAATCAAGCCTATATGAACCTTATCCACATCGGTTAAATTCATCTTAGCATCTACTACATATTCACTACTATTAGGCACTATGCTCATTATAACCTCGCCCGGTCTTATTACACCGCCTACAGTATGAGCTATCATTCCCACTATAGTTCCATCCACTGGTGCTTTTACCATAGTTCTATCAAGCTGATCGTTTAATGCTATGTATTTTGACTTTGTGTCATTTATCATTCTTTTTGTGTCTTCAAGCCTTTTTAGTACTTCTTCCTTGAAGGTTCTTTCTCTTAAAATAATTTGAGATTTTGTCTCTGTTATTTGTACTTCAAGTCTAGCTATATCGGCTACGCTTGATGCTATTTCGCCATCTACCGCTATCTTTTCGCGCTGAGAGTCTCTAAGTCTTATTTTGTCGCTAAGCTGTTCTTTGTATAACCTATCCCACTCTTTTATCTCTTCATCCAGTGATGCTGATTTTTGTTTTCTTGACTCTATTATAGCTTTTAGACTTTCTATTTGCTTTTGAAGCTGGGTGATTCTCTGATTTAGGATCTCTTTTTCGTCATTAAGTAATTTTTTTTGTTCTTTAAATATGCTTATTTGACCATTTGCAGCCTCTTCGAAACCCTTGATATTTCTTAGTTCGTCTTTGAAATTTATTTGTTCAAGATCGTCTCTTTGAGCTAAAAGTCTAGCCTCTATAACGCTATTTTGTAAAAATTCGCTCTGAGCCATCTCGAGTTCTGCCTGAAGTCTTGCGTTTTTTATCTCCAGCACTATATCGCCCGCTTTTACCTTGTCTCCATCTTTAACTAAAATTTTATCTATTACTCCGCCCTCTAAGTGTTGAACAACCTTTTTGTCATTTACTACGCTTACTTTTCCTACGGCGACGGCAGCATTTTTAAGAGGAGCTATTGCCGCCCATCCGCCAAAAACTCCGACTAATAAAAATATTGCAAAAAGACCGAATCTAATAGTTCCTTTTTCGTTAGATAGTATCATTCGTTCTCCTCTATGGCTTTTTGTGCTGCTTGCTGCCCTGCAACCTTGGCTTGAGTTTTAGTAAGTTCGGCTAAGACGGCATCTCTTGCGCCAAAATACGCTAGTCTTCCATTGGCTAAAACGGCTATCTTATCAACTATACCAAGTATATTTAACTTGTGTGTTATAAGTATTATCGTGGCTTGACCTTTAATATTTAAAAGAGCTTGCTGTAACGCTCTTTCTCCTGCCTCGTCAAGACTCGCGTTTGGTTCATCGAGAACTATTATCTTAGGGGATTTGTAAAATGCCCTTGCTAGTGCGATCCTTTGTCTTTGCCCACCGCTTAAACTAGACCCTCCCGCTCCAAGCTTGGTGTCATATCCCTCAGGTAAATTTAGTATCATTTCGTGAACATTTGCTAGTTTAGCCGCTTTTACTATCTCTTCTGAGTCAAGCTCTCCAAATCTTGATATATTTTCTGCCACCGTTCCTTCAAAAAGCTCTATATCTTGTGGCAGGTATCCCACAAACCGCCCCAGATGATCGCTATCGTAGTGATTTATGTCGGCTCCATCTATCCTAACTATTCCCTTAAATAAGGGCCATACTCCTAAAACAGCCCTTGCTAAAGAGCTTTTGCCGGCTGCGCTTGGACCTATGATTGCACACATATCTCCGGCATTTAATCCGAAAGTTACGTCCATTAGTGATAAATTTTTAGAATTTGGAGGTAATACAGATATGCTTTGACACTCTATTTTTCCGATAGGATCGGGAAGCTTGGTTCTAGTGTCTTCCTCTGGAAATTCTGATAAAAATCTATCAAGTCTTTCATAACTCTCTTTAGCTCCTTTGTAGTTTCTCCAGCTTGCTATAAGTATATCAAGTGGAGCCAAGGCTCTACCCATGATGATTGAACCCGCTATCATCATTCCGGGAGTTAGTTCCATTTTAACAACCAGATAAGCGCCCAGACCGAGCATTAAGGATTGAAACGTAATACGGGCTGTCTTGCTTATATTAGAGTAAATTCCGGCCATAGAGCTTGCAACTGAGTGAGAGCTTAGAAATTCGTTATGTTTGCTTTCCCATATTTTTTTTAGATTTCCATTCATTCCCATGGCTTGTATGGTTTCTGAATTTCTTAAGTTAAGATCTACAAGTCTCATCTCTTTTCTATAGCTATCATTTGAGTTTTTAAGACCGTCTTTAGTGGCTTTTTCATTTAAAAGCGCGAGTATAAAAAGACAAATAGCGGCAAATACGCTAAACCATCCATACATAGGATGAAACATAAAAAGTATTGCGATATATATCGGCATCCAAGGTGCATCTAAGAATGCAAAAACTCCGTTGCCACTTAGATATTGCTTTATCGTATTTATATCGCTCATCGCTTGAGATGTGGTTTTAGATGGGTTTTTGGACGCTAATTTAAATATTGCATCATATACTCTGCCAGATAAATTTTGGTCTATTTGATTTGCAAATACTACAAGTATTCTAGATCTTAGTATCTCAAATAAACCCATCATTACAAATAAAAATACTACTATGAGAGTAAGCATAGTGAGAGTATCAAGGCTCCTTGATGTTACTACTCTTCCGTATAGTTGAAGCATATAAAGAGGAGATGTGAGCATCAAGAGGTTTATAAACATACTAAAAACACCTGCGTATATCAGGCATTTTTTTGATTTTTTAAGTATATTTTTTAATTCGTTTTCTTTTTTTTCTATGCTCATTTTTCAAGTATCCTTGAGGCTAGGGTTTGAAAATTCGAAAGACTACTTAAGTGAATATTTATAAGATCCATATATCCGTTTCTTACAAACATAGCCAAAGTTTTATCATCAAGCTCGTTTAGCTTGCTTCTGCTTACTACTGAAAATCCCTTTATCAACACATAGTTTTCATCGGCTACTTTTAAATTCAGTTCTTTGTTTATTAAAATTCCTGATTTTTTTAACTCTTCCATCATTAGCTGAGTTCTCTTAAAATCCGAATCATAGTTTTTTAGAGCCACTATGACTTTATCTAAAAATTCACTTTTATTCTCATTATCTCCAAAAAGTCTCTCTCCCTTATCGTTTTCTGATAAGTGATCCGAGTCCATATCTACGCATAGAACTCTTTTTCCGTCCGCATTTCCTAATAAAAACGGATAGTTTTTTAAACTGGCAGGTATGTAGCCGCTAAATTCATCATCTATCATTACATTTTCAGTTTGACCTAGAAGCACCACCATTGTAGGCACAACATCATTTGTAAATACTATACAAAAATTCTCCGCGCACTTTTTCATCTCTGAAACAGTTATTTTAGCTATCGCAGTATTCGGTATTTTTCCTCCTGTATATCTTAAGTTTTTATGTATCTCTGAGTTTAAAGCCACTATATTCATGTTTTTCCTTTTTTTTATATTATTTAGATTATGTTTTTTTTCTATACTTATGTTTTTACTGCTTTTGACGAATATAACTCCACCGCTTTGCTCTATAAATTTAGCTATATCATCCTTTTCGTTATCGCCTACAGATGTTACTATATATCTATCTATCTTTCCATTTTCATCTTTATTCTCTCTTTTTTTATTTCTCTCTCTTATAAAAGAGCTATTTAAAATTTGCATAAATTTTGCTATATCTTCACTATGTATATAAAGCATAATATTGTTTTTACCTATATAGTATCCATAAACATCAACATTTTGACGTTTGGCTATCTCAAAAAGCTTATTTCTATATATTTCTATTTCATAGTCATTTTTGCAAAAATCTCCATTTTGTTTTATTAAGACTATTCCACTGCTTATTTCTCTGGTCTTTCTACCCACCGTTTTTATCTTCCTTTGTGTTATAGAGTTATATTCTAAAATATATTTGAAACCGTAATTTTAATATTTTATTCTTAAAATTATATTAATAAGTGCCAGACTAATTAAAAAAATATAATAAATTTTTGATACTTTCTATTGAATTTACGCTACTTTTAATCAAAAATTAAACTATTTTGTAAGTTTTTATGTTATAATAGCCTCTTAAGTATTTGTAAAAGTACTATCGATAGTAGGTAGCACAGAGAGCAAATCTAGTAGGCTCATCTGCGATTACCTTATCTCGGTTGGTTCTACTAGAGATAGCCTTTGCAACTACCAAATTTTATTTTATAAGGAGTCCTTATGGCTTTAACAAAAACACAGGTTTCTCAACTTTACGTTACTCTTTTCGGAAGAGCATCTGAAAGTTCAGGAAGTAAATTTTGGCAGAAAACTCAGCCAAATATGACCGAAGCTGCTACTAACATGTTAAATGACGAGTCAGCAAAAGCGTTTTTCGGAAGCAGCATTGATACTAATGCTAAATTCGTTAATCATATCTATGAGAATGTTTTCGGTAGAGCGGCAGAAGCAGAAGGGTTTAATTTCTGGGTTTCTGCTTTGGAAAAAGGTAATGCGCGCGGATTTATCGTATCTGAGATGATAAAAGCTGCAGAAAAGAATGAGCCTACATTCAACGCAAAAGTTGCTGTATCTGATTATTTGGCTGATAAAGACGAGGCTGTGATGGGAACACATCGCTCTGTTTATGTAGAAGCTCTTGATAAAGCGGCTAAAGAAGGTGTAGATGTTGCTAAAGCTTACGTAGATAGTGTAGCTTTGGATGCTTGGATTTCTACTCCTACTAATCCTGGCAAGGTAGAGACTTTAACTGCTCTTCAAGAGGAAAAAGTAGCTAACGTTTTTGAAGCTCCTATGGTTTATAACCCTGGCGGAACAGACTATATCCCTTCTCTTCAAGACGAAGATAAGCTAATAGGTATAGTAGGTAGATCAGACAATACCCTTAACGCTACTCTAGGTCAAGAAAATGCCGATGAAGGCACAGGAACAGCTAGAACACCAAATCTTGTAAATATTCAATACCTTAATGCTAAACTTACAGGTAATGTAAATCATTTGGATTTACGCTATGCCGATAGCTTAACAAAAGTTAATCTTCATCACTTTACAAATAATGCTGATGGTGGCGCTGACACCATGTTTACTGTTGATAATATCAGCTCAAAACTTGAGGGTATGAGAGTAGCTAACCTAGATGACTCTAATGATAGTGCTATGTTTGAATTTAAACAAGGCATATTGAATGCTACAGACGATAAAGGTCTACTAGAGCTTGCCGATGTAAATGCCAATAGTATTATTATAACTTCTAGAGGAAATGATTCTGAGAGAGAAGGATATGAGACTCTTGATCTAGTGGCTAAGAGTGGTGTGGATATCAATACTCTGTCTGTTGCAGATTTAAGAGTATTAAATATTTCCGGCGATGGTAATTTGGAAATAGCAATGCTAACATCCGATAAAGAAAAAGAATATAATGCTCTCAGTTCTAAATATGGTGGTGTTGAAGCCAATAACACAAACTATTTCGAGAAACTTGATGCATCTAAGCTTAATGGCAAGATGACAGTGGATATTTCTCGCATAGCTAAAGATTGGGTAGATACCGCTGATTCTGCGACTAAAAAAGATACAACTATTATAGGAACTGCTAAAGACGATACTTTCTATACATCTAAAGCTATAGGCGGTAGATTGACATTAGATGGTGGTGAAGGTAAAGATAAATTCGTAGTTGTTTCAGGCGATATTGGCAAGAATGCCGATAAAAAAATCGCAAAAGTTACGAATATTGAATCTTTGGAACTAAGAACACAAGGTACTGATGCAATAAAAGTTGACTTTGATGCATTTGATAATACTTTAGATCAGGTTATTGTGCGCGATGAGAATAATACATATGTTCCTGAGCATATCGATGGCAAGGGTTTGGTAGTACCTGAAGTTCTTGGTAATGCATCTACGTTTACTTTCAATAACGTAACAAAAGATTTTGCCGATAATAAGAAATTTATTATTGAGCATTCTGTTACAGAACCAAAAATAAATCAAGCTTATAACGTTCTATTAGAGATTAATCTAAAAGATCCTACAGCTAAAGACGACAAGCTTAATATCGAAGTTGTAAATGCTCCAAATAGAACAACAGAATTTAATTATAAGATAAAAACTGCAGGTGTAGAAACCATAAATCTTGTAGATAGTGACAGCGAGGATAACACAGTTATTCTTGAGACTAATGAAAAACTTCTTGAGATTTCTGGTGGTAAAAGTGGCAATACATATACTATAGATAACGTAGTATCACCTACTGTAAATGCGGCAGGATATCTAGGCGACCTTAGAATTCAAGCTGTAGGCAAGGGCGTAGGCAAAGGAGATGCCGATCAGTCTATCACACTTGGTGAAGGTAACGATGTTGTAACATTTACAGGAGAAGGCTATTTAACTAGCAAAGACAAAGTAGTAGGTGGTGCAGGTGATGATGTTCTTAGAGCTGTATTGTCAGCAGACACTACGCTTAATGTAACCGGAGTGGAAACTCTGCATTTAGCTTCTACAAGCAGTATTGAGCTTGATATAGCAGGTGGAGACTTTGGTAAATTGGTATTTATATCTGGACAATCAACTGCTCATAACGACAAGATACTCGGAAATAAAGTAGCGCAACACCTATCAGATGCATCTACAAAGATTGATACAAGCGATCTTGTCACTATAGCTGAATCTAATATTTCAGAGCTTAACTTCTCCGGTGACCTATACAAGAGTGATACAGATTTTAAAGCTGCCAACGAAGACAGAGATCACACATTTAACGGTGTATGGCTGAAGAAGAATGCATCAGAAACTCTTGATGTTAATATCAACGCAGCTCTTGATGATGTTAAAATGATTTCCGCTAACAACTATAATGTAGGTCAAATTTATGTTAACGGAACTAAAACATTTAACTTAAATGTATCCAATGATAGAGCCGAGAAAGCTGTAACTCCAGTTTCTGCTGCTGTAACCGCTACAGAAACAACTATAGATGGAATTACAGGCAAAGATTTATCAACCATCACACTTTCTACTAAAGGAAATTTAACAACAGGTATCGTTACAGGAGATGGAATCAACTCTGTCCTTACAAAATTTGATGCTAGTGGTGTAGTTGGTAACTTAAACTCTACGGTAAACAGCCTTGGAGACAATGCTCAAGTTATCTTGGCTGATGGAAATAATACATTTGATGCGTTGGGTTCTGGTGGTAAATTAATTCATATTACAGCAGGAAACGGCAATAACACTATTACTGGCTCTTCTCAATCAGACTATATAACAGCTGGTGACGGCAATAACGTCATTAATGCTGATCTAGGTGACAATATTATTAAACTAGGCGAAGGTGGTGATATTGTTATAACTAGAGATGGTAGTGACTCTGTAGATTTAGGCGGAGGTTTTGATAAATTTACAGATAATAAAAATGGAGGCGGAGCACCTGTTCCAAATGCAACTACAACTGTTACTAAGACATCAGGCGCTGCTCAGATAACAATTTTCCCTAACGGAAATGACGAGACAGCCGGTCTTGCGCTATCTACAGCAAATCAATTGCTTCCAAGTAAAATTACTGCTGTTAATACAGCGGTAGCAACAGCCATTGCAAATGCTGCAGGTTCTGACTTTCAAACTGCCGCAGGTGGTCCTTTTGTTACAGCTATAAAAGCTGGTTGGGCTGATGATACACATGCTGCTGCTGCTGCTTTAGATTTGATTAAACAAAAAGTTGCAGATTATACCTTAACTAATCTTGAAAATGCTCTTACATCTTCTGATGCTAGATTTGCTGGCATTAGTGATACTGAGGTTCAAGCTATTCTTGCTGCCGCCAAAAAAACAATCGTAGATGAGATAAATAAAATTACTACGGCTGCTCTTGTAGCTGCGGATACTGATGGTGATAATCTTGTAGATGGTGGTGAGCTTGATACTTTATTAACCGCAGCTATTACAGCAGCTCAAGCAGCAGTTGGCGGAGTTGTAACTCCTATGGTTGATAACAGTTTTGTAAAAGATATTGATGAAGCGCTGGGAGCAGCTAACCACATAGATCAATGGATAGCGGTAGGAGAGGGTTCTACTCTCAAATTCCAATGGAAAGGTCTTAATGATATATCTAACGCTACTGTTCTTGACGGTAGAGTAGCTAAAGAGATTGGTGATATTGATACCTTAGGAGCGGGTCAAACTCCTACTGACAATAATGACTTCTGGTTAATTAAAGGCGTAACTCCAACTGCAAATTCTCTTACTATTAATGGCGGTAAAGGCAATGATGTAGCTATCGTTACTAACGACGGTGCAGCTCTTACATTTACTGGTGGTGCTGGAAATGACGCTGCTGTGGGTGGCATGGAGTCAGACTTCTTCCAAGGTGGTCAAGGTGCAGATGTATTTGTAATGAATAACCGCACACTTGTATTAGACGGAAAACAAGATACAGTCAAGATAGCCGACGGTGAGTCAACAGCTAAAGCGTATGATGTTATTTATGCTTTTGACGCCTCAGCCGGTGCAAGTGATACCTTAACAGAAGGCAATAAAGTCGGTGTTGCGGGTAAAGACTCTCTTGACCTTGCTCTTGCTTTTAATGCTGCCGAAGTTACTATTGCGAGTGCTGCAGGCAAGCAAGATGTTGTAGGTCATGGAGATATAGTAAGTCTAACTGTTGATGCTCATGGTCTTGTTACATTTGAAAAAACAGAAAATAAAGCTGCTGTAGCTTATAATGTTGTTGATGAAGCACATCTTGCTAATGTATTGGCATTGCTTGCTGATAAATTTAATGGTAAAGGTATCACTCTTGCATTTGCGTATGACAAAGACGGTGATTTAACAACTACTCAAGATCAGTCTACTTTCGTATTCCAAGACGGAACAACCGATACTGTAGTTGAACTAGCCGGTCTAACAGGCGTACAAGGACTAGAGGCTGTCGGCGGCGGCGGTGCGGCTAACTATATTGCTATAGGTTAATAAAAACCTAATGGTATAGATAATTTAAGCCTCTCCGGTAATGGAGGGGCTTTTATTTATATTTATTTATAAAAAATGGAACATTTTTTGCTTCTTCTTCTCTGCAAAAGGAGATTAAGATGCAGATACAAAATATACAAAAACAAATATCAGCTCTAGGTAGAGCATATACTAAAAGTTATGACGAGCTTTTTTCAAACTATGTAAAAAAAACAAATAGCGAGTCAAATCAAGAAATTCAAACTAGATTAGCCAACGAATTTTATAAAGAACAAAAAGAACTACAAAAAGTATACGAAGCCAAAAAATACGAGCTGTATATACAAGAAGTTCCAAGTATGCATACTATGATTCATGTAGTTAACTATAAACAAAAAATTATGATAGATGAGATGAACTTCAAGCTTAAAGAAGCATATCAAGAGTTAAAAAATAATCTTACCAGTGGTAGATATAATGCTATGGAAAAGCTTGAACTTAAAGCTAAATATAGAGAATTTAAACAAAATTTAAAAGATGAGACATTTAAAGAGATAGATAAATTTAGTGCCAGCTATCAGGATGCCCTTGTTAGTAGAGATAACTCAAGGATAGATCAACTAGAAAATAGCCTGCTTACAAATTTACTATCTAAAATTTAGCTTTTATCAAAGCATAGACTTTGTCTTGCTTTGATTTTTACGGTGTTGTTTTTGTTGGCAGCTGTGGTTTGATAAATTTATGCTCGCTTATGGTATCTGCTATAAATTTTCTTCCGCGAAAATTAAGATGTTCGCATGCATGCTGCCTATCTATAAAGTCGCTTCCGTTTATCTCTTTTGACAAATTTATAAAAGTGGCATTTTTGGTTTGTAAGTAGTTTATAATAGTATTGATATTGTTTTCTATGATTTCTAGAAATTCTTTTTCTAAAAAAATATTTAAGTGTTCAAAATTTATAGGTGTTATATAAAATAGTATTTTTATATTTTTCTTATCGGCATAGTTTATTATCTCGTCGAGATAGCGAAACATTTTATGAGTATTGGCAAGATTATAAGCATAGTGGTATTTGTATTTGATTGATAATTTATCTTTGTATAGATTGTCTTGCAGAAAGCTGCTATTAGAATCGCAGTATATATCTTTTTCTATCTTGGTAAGTTTCTCTATATCTTTGATTTTTCCTAAGTTTTGATTTTTTCTTGTTACTATAATTTTTTCGTAGTCAATGAAAGCGTTTGATACATACTCTTTTAGTATAGATACAATATCTACTATATCAAGACTTAGGATAGCTAGACGGATTCTCTCTTTATAAAATTTATATGATGGTCTATCAAACCACTCTTCCGAGAAGCTTCTTATATTTATAGGTATAATGACTCGAGTATTGCTTGGTAGGGTTTTTATATAGTTTTTATATATTATAGGCGAGTATGCTCCGTGGTCTATATTTATGATGTCTATCCCGTTATCTCTTATGATGTCATCTATAGCGCTTTTGTTAGCTTCACATGCCGCGTGAGATCTCATAACACTATCTGAAAAATATACTATATCCGTACTTTTTACGCTTAGAATCTTCATATTTTTTACTACTATGTCATATAGTTGATATGACAATAAAAAGAGTATCGAAACTATAGTAAAATTTCTTATCCATCTCTTTGGTTGCACCGCATCCGCCTAAAAATTAAAATACAAAAATTCAGACTCTTGTTTTAAGAGAATAATCGAACAAACGAACATAAAAGCCGCAACTGTGTATGTCTTATAGTTTAGTATCAGGCTATTGGTTTTTTCTATACTATTTTTTTGTGTCAAAGTTAAGATAAAAGCAAAGATTATATATGCTATCATATTTTTATCACCTCCTATCGCTAGAAATGTGTTTGCGAATTTTACACCGTAAGCCGATAAACAGTGCAGGTGGTCCGATAGGAAATTAGGCAGGGTCACGGAGCTAAAGCCACACATTCCTTTTAAAACTTTTATGGCGTCTCCCCACTCTTTGGCTCTAAAAAATACCCAAGTGATATTTATAAAGTTAAATGTCAATATCCAAGCTAGTATTTTATTTAGTTTGATAGAATACTTACCCCAGATTCTAAAAACCACTAGGGCTAAACCGTGTAAAAATCCCCAGAATATAAATGTCCAACCTGCGCCATGCCATATACCTCCTATCAAAAATGTAGCCATTAAGTTTACATAGGTTTTTGCTTCACCTTGTCTATTCCCGCCAAGCGGTATATAGATATAATCTCTTAAAAATTTAGAAAGTGTGATATGCCAGCGTCTCCAGAAGTCTTGGATGTTCGTCGCTTTGTAGGGTGAGTTGAAATTAACAGGAAGTTTGATATTAAAAAGCAGAGCGGCTCCTATAGCCATATCGCAATATCCGCTAAAGTCAAAATATAGCTGAAATGTATATGAGAGTGAAGTAGCCCAAGCTTCTAGCAAAGATAGTGTCTGTGCAACGTCAAAGCCATTAGTGGCCCATATCGAAAAAGAGTCGGCTATGACCACTTTTTTAAATAGCCCGATAGAAAAAACATATATCCCTTTTGATATGTTTTTATAGTTTATTATTTTGGTTTTTGCACTTTCAAAATAAGGCATCATCTCTCTATGATGGACTATCGGACCTGCTATGAGCTGAGGAAAAAAGGTAATAAATATGCAGTAGTTTATAAAGCTATACTCTTTAGTTTCGTTTTTGTATGAGTCGATAAGATAAGCTATTTGCTGAAAAGAGAAGAATGATATCGCTAGTGGCAAGGTTAAATTTAGGAGTGAAATGTCGCTGCTAAATAAAAAATTTATGTTAGAAATAAAAAAATCAGAGTATTTAAAGTAGCCTAGTAAACTTATATTTGCTACTATTCCTGTTGTAAGTAGCAGCTTTCTTTGTCTTTTGGTATATCTGGAGTGTTTAGTAAGCAGTAAGCCTATGGCATAATTAAATAATACCGAGATGATTATAAGAGGTAGATATATGATATTCCACCAGCTATAGAAAAACAGAGATGAGACTATTAAAAAAATCTTTGAAGCTTTGGTTAGTCTTTTAGAGTTCAAAAAGAAGTATATAAAAAATGTTATTGGTAAAAATATAAATATAAATTCATAGCTATTAAATAGCATCTCTTAATGCCTAAAATTTCTTCGCATAATAAACCTTGTTTATATATTTTGAATGGTTTAGATAAATTGGAGATTATAACTAAACATGCCGTTTTTTGCAATATATTATATGCTTGTATTTATATCCCTACATCCACTCTAAAACTTGAGTGATATCGCTTGTGATGAAGCACTTTAGTCCTTGGCTGTCAAGTGGTTTTGAAGGGATGATAGCATTTTTAAATTTCTGTGTTTTGGCTTCTTTAAGGCGCTGATCGAGGTTAAAAACTTCTCTTATCTCACCATTTAGGCTAAGCTCACCTATAAATACACTCTCTTTACTGATTGGACGATTTTTAAAGCTGCTTATGATAGCTGCCATTACGGCTAAATCAGCCGCCGTTTCGCTAACTTTTACTCCGCCTGAAACGTTTATAAACACATCATAGTGTCCAAGCGGAATTTCTAGCTTGCGTTCAAGAAGCGCCAGCAGCATATCAAGGCGGTTTTTCTCGTATCCCGTACTGCTTCGTTTCGGATAACTGCTTTCGCAAACCAAAGCTTGAATTTCAACGCTTAAAGCGCGCGAGCCTTCCATTATGATAGTGATCGCAGAGCCGCTAACCGCCTTACCACGTGTAAAAAATTTGCTTGAGACGTCATTTGCGCTTACGAGTCCTTGAGGAGTCATCTCAAAAATTCCAACTTCACTAGTCGAGCCGAAGCGATTTTTAAACCCTCTTAGCATCCTAAGTTCGCGGCTTGCATCACCTTCGAAGTAAAGCACCACATCCACCATGTGTTCAAGTATCCTAGGCCCTGCGATAGAGCCGTCTTTGGTAATGTGTCCGATGATAAAAACGCAGATATTTTCGTTTTTGGCTAGGCGCATAAGCTCAAAAGTTATCTCGCGCACTTGCGATACTGAGCCAGGAGCTGAAGCTATCTTTTCAGAATAAAGCGTCTGGATGGAGTCGATAACAAGTACTTTATAATCATTTTTTCTAACTTCAGCCATGATGTTTTCAAGTAAAATTTCAGTGAGTAGAAAAAGTCCGTCTTGCACTGCATTTAGCCTATCGGCTCTGATTTTGATCTGGCTTGCGCTCTCTTCACCGCTTACATAAAGGGTTTTTTTGTCTTGCGAGGCTAAATTTGAAGCGATTTTTAGAAGCAAGGTCGATTTGCCTATGCCCGGGCTTCCGCCGATTAATACTAGTGAGCCTTCCACTATCCCTCCGCCAAGCACCAAATCAAGCTCTTTATCCTGTGTACTTATGCGTGAAATTTGCTCGATCTTTATATCTTTTATCTCTTTTGCAAGAGTTTGTGAGCTTGAAGCTTTTGAGATCTCATTTAACACTTTTATCTGAGTTTGATTAAGCTCCATAAAGCTATCCCAAGAGCCGCATTCTGGGCATTTGCCTACCCATTTACTCTGCTGATTCCCACATGCTTGACATTCAAAAATAGTTTTTGCTTTCGCCATTTTTATCCTTTTTGAAATTATACTTAAGATTTATAAAATTTACTATTGCTTTAAATGGCGTATAAATTTGATCTAAATATCAATAAATTAGCTATTTGAATTTCAAAATGAAACATAAATTAAAATTTTTTAAGAAATATCAATATAATAAATAATTTTTAAACTTAATAAAAATATAATTCATGATTAAAAGTTTTAATGGAGTGTCTTATGAAACCTGGTTTAAGTAAAAAACAGTTTATGGCTATATCTTTAACACTCTTTGCTATGTTTTTTGGAGCGGGAAATTTTATCTTTCCTCCAAATTTAGGCAAAGAGGCCGGAGATAATTTTTATATGGCTATTATGTTCTTTTGTGCTACAGCCGTATTGCTTCCAGTGCTTGGA
Source organism: Campylobacter sp. RM16189 (assembly GCF_012978815.1). Lineage (NCBI taxonomy): Bacteria > Pseudomonadati > Campylobacterota > Epsilonproteobacteria > Campylobacterales > Campylobacteraceae > Campylobacter > Campylobacter sp. RM16189. The sequence goes on from NZ_LIWR01000009.1 coordinate 34,890, forward strand.
GTAGCAGGCATAGCTAGAGCTAAAGGCTTGCAAAATTTAGTTAGGCGAATAGATCCTGTATTTGCCTTTGTATTTACTGCGCTTTTATATCTTACGATAGGACCGCTTTTTGCGATACCAAGAGCTGCAAATATGCCATTTGATATCGCTATCAAGCCTTTTGTGCCTGATGGTAGCTTGCAAATTTGGTTGTTTGTATATTCGGCAGTATATTTTGCTTTAAATTACTATATCTGTCTTAATCCTTCGGCTCTTGTAAAGCTTCTTGGCAGATATCTCACTCCGCTTCTTTTATTGCTGATACTTTTGCTTTTTGGGGCGGGATTTTTATATCCGATAGGCGAATTTACCGCTCCTATGGGAGATTATGTAAATCACTCGGCATCAAAAGGGTTTGTCGAGGGCTATCAGACTATGGATGCTCTTGCGTCTTTGGCTTTCGGAATTATAGTTATAAATGCCATTAAGGATGTAGGCGTAAAAAACGAGAGGCATCTAGTTGTATCTACGATAAAAGCCGGTATGATGGCGGGAATAATATTGATGGTGATATATTTGATGCTTGGTTACTTGGGTGCTACATCAGGAGAGCTTTTTAAGGATACTCCGGATATCAATGGAGCCGCTTTGCTCTCTAAAATAAGTGATCACTATTTCGGTAAAATCGGTGTCGTAATACTAGGAAGCGCATTTTTGCTAGCTTGTCTTACAACTACTTTAGGGCTTATAACTTCTGCTAGCGAGTATTTTGAGGAGCTAAGTAAAGGCAAGGTAAAATATAAAACTTGGGTAATTTTATGGTGTTTAATCGGTTTTGCGGTGGCAAATTTCGGGCTTACTACCATTATAAAAGGTAGCATTCCGGTTCTTGTGGCCATATATCCTGTATCGATAATTTTAATAATTTTATCTCTAATAAATCCGATAATAGACTCAAGCAAGATAGTTTATAGATCCTGCGTATATACTTGTGTAATTATCGGAGTAGTAAACGGACTTGATATTATAAATATATCTATACCTTTTTTGACTCCTTTTGTTAAGACTATGCCGTTTTATGACTCTATGCTTGGTTGGATAGTGCCTAGCTTGGTAGTATTTGCGCTTAGTTATATATCATATTTAATGTTTCATAAGAGAGAAGGAAGCTATTAAGAGTAAATTCGGCGATATTTTCGCCGAATTTTAACTATAAATTTCATCTACTAAAGTATCTATAAATTCCTTAGGTTCAAATTTTATCAGATCATCCATCTTTTCGCCTGCGCCTATAAATAAAATAGGAAGCTCTAAGTCTCTTGCCACACCAAATAAAGCACCTCCTTTTGGAGTGCCATCAAGCTTGGTTATTATAACCCCATCAAGCTTTACTATATCGTTAAATGCTTTTGCTTGGGCTAGACCGGCATTGCCTTGAGTTCCGTCTAAGATCAAAATTTTGCGGTGTGGTGCATTTTCATAGGCTTTTTGGCTTATTCTTACGATCTTGCTAAGCTCATTTGCTAAATTTGTTTGATTCTGCAAGCGTCCGGCAGTATCTAGGATGACATTATCTATGTTTTTAGCTATTGCGGAGCTTATCGTATCAAAAGCTACTGCTGATGGATCATGCCCTTGCTGTGTGGCGACTATAGGCACATTTAGGCGAATCGACCACTGTCTAAGCTGCTCTATGGCTCCTGCTCTAAATGTATCACAAGCGCCTAGAATAACGCTTTTGTTTGAATTTTTATATAAATTTGCAAGCTTTGCTATCGTGGTTGTCTTGCCTGCTCCGTTTACGCCAAGAATAATTTCTACGAATGGCTTATCTTGTTTGATTTGAGCCGCATTTTCATATATAAAATATGTGTTTAAAATTCTTTTTAAATCATCTTTTTTTACTTCGTCTTGAGGTGGCAGATAGTATAAAATTTCCTCTACTATCTCATAATCCACATCCGCTTCTAGCAAAATTTCTTCAAGTGCGTTTTTTGATATTTTTTTATCGGCTGGCTTAGATGATCTTATAGCCTCTAATGTCTTATCAAGACCTCTTTTTAAAAATCCAAACATCAGTTTATTACCTTTAATATATCATTTTCTAGCATCTCTTCTGGAACCAAGCCAACATAGTGAGTCGCGTATGTGCCATCGGCTCTATATAAAATCATATAAGGTATGCCAATAACCCCACCAAGAGATTTTGCAAAGTTAAAATTATTTTCGCCGTATGTTACGTCAAATTTGATTTTGTATCTATTGATAAAGGCCTCTATCTCCTCTTTTGTCTTATCCTCCATAAGGACGCTTATGATTTTTAGTTTGCCTCTAAATTTATCCTGAAGGTTGTTTAGATGAGGGATTTCCGCCTTGCAAGGAGGACACCATGTGGCAAAAAAGTTAAACAAAATCGCCTGATTGTTATTTTCGACTTTTAAACCTTTTTCAAATTTTTGAAGCTGTATTTTTTGCTCGTTTGTAAGCGTAAGCTCTATATGGTCATTATTGATAGTATCTTTTTGTGCTTCTGCTTGCTTAACTTCTTTAGCTTTTGTATCGTTTTTATTGCTTTCTGTTGTATTGGTAACTATGGTTATGTTATTTTCAGTTTTAGCAGAGGTAGATGATGGTGTGCTTTTTTTCTCACCGTTTTCGCATCCGCTTATAAAAAATAGTAAAAGTGCTATAATTGAGAGTTTAAATTTCATATAATTCCTATCTTAAAGTCTTAAATTTGGGTTGAATTATATCTTAAGTATATAAAATGAGTGTTAAATTTTGAAAAAAGAAAATTTTAGAAAACATATTAAAAATAGGCTTAAAACCGAGCTAAAATTTAGGGCCAGATGCTCGCATTACGGTATGTTTAAGCCGCTTTTAAAACTTCTTGAAAAATTTAATGCAAAAAGAGTATTAATCTTTAGTCCTCTTCCTAGTGAACCAAATTTGAATATTTTAAAGCGCACTTTAGTTAAGAAAGGTGAAATTTTTATTCCATTTATGTCAAATCTCAACTTAAAAATGGTAAAATCAAGACTTCCGTTAGTGTGTTCTAAATTTGGCATAAAAGAGCCACTTGGCACCAAATTTTTCCAAAAACGGATAGACGTAGCTATTATTCCTGTCGTTGGGGTTGACGGAAATATGGCTAGGATAGGGCATGGTAAAGGTTTTTATGATAGATTTTTTGGAGATTTGCCTTACCGACCTATTGTGATATTTGTTCAGATTAAAGATACTTTTATACATGAAATTATCACTGAAGATCACGATGTTCAATGTGATTTTTATATTACCCCAAGAAAAATTTATATAAAAAGAGGAATCTATGATAGAGATTTTAGTAGGATTGGGGGCTGGTGCGGTAGGCGCTGGCGCAGGGTATCTTGTAGCAAAAAAGATAAATGATGCTAACTACAATATATTTTTAGAGCAGGCAAAAGCAAAAGCAAAAGCGATAGAATACGAAGCTGAGCTTACGCTTAAAAATTCTAAAATTTCAGTCCAAGAGGCTGAATTTGAAGCTAAAAAGAAGTATGACGATAAGACGGTAAAACTTCAAAAAGATTATGTCCAAAAATTTGACGAACTTACCAAAAGAGAGCAGGCTCTTTTGAATGAACAAGAAATTTTAAAAGAGAGCAAGAGCGAGCTTGATATATCTAAGCTGGAGGCTAAAAATTTATACGAAGAGGGCTTAAGCCTAAAGAATAACTATCAGGTAAAACTACAAGAGGCGCTAAAGGTGCTAGAACATGCAGCAGGACTTACCGAGGCTGAGGCCAGGGAAGAGGTGCTAAAGAAAGTCGAGGAAAAGAGCCGCGCAGATATCGCTCATATAGTTAGAAAACATGAAGAAGAGGCTAAAAGAGAGGCTAAAAAGAGGGTTAATTATATCCTTGCGCAGGCTACATCGAGGTTTGCCGGAGAATTTGCAGCCGAGCGTCTAATAAATGTCGTAAATATTAAAAATGACGAACTAAAGGGTAGAATCATCGGAAAAGAAGGGCGTAATATAAAAACCCTTGAGATGGTTTTGGGCGTAGATATCATTATAGACGACACTCCGCATGCGATAATCTTAAGCAGTTTTAATTTATATCGCCGTGCGATTGCGACAAGAGTTATAGAGCTTTTGGTTGAGGATGGTAGAATCCAGCCGGCAAGGATAGAGGATATCCATAAAAAAGTTACCGAGGAATTTGAGGCTAGCATCTTAGAAGAAGGTGAAAATATCGTAATTGATCTAGGACTTAGCAAGATGCATCCCGAGATTGTTAAACTTATAGGAAAGCTTAAATTTAGAGCAAGCTACGGACAAAACGCTTTAGCTCACAGTCTTGAGGTGGCTCACCTTGCAGGAATTATCGCCGCTGAAACAGGTGGAGATGAGAAACTCGCAAAAAGAGCTGGAATACTTCACGATATCGGCAAAGCACTAACACATGAATATGAGGGAAGTCACGTAGATCTTGGCGCTGAAATTTGCAAACGTTATAAAGAGCATCCGGTCGTAATAAACGCCATATATGCTCACCATGGGCACGAAGAGGCTACAAGTGTAGAGAGTGCTGCTGTGTGTGCGGCCGATACTCTGTCGGCAGCTCGTCCTGGCGCTAGACGCGAAGTGCTTGAGAGCTTTTTAAAACGCGTTGAAGAGATAGAGGAGATAGCAAAGAGTAAAAACGGTATAAAGCAAGCTTATGCTATAAATGCGGGTCGTGAGATACGCGTCATAGCCAATGCTAAGCTGATAAACGATGATGAAGCGGTGCTTGTGGCTAAAGAGATAGCTCAAGAGATCGAAGAGAAAGTACAATATCCTGGCGAGATAAAAGTAAATGTTATTAGAGAGATTCGCGCTGTAGATTTCGCGAAGTAGGTCATATGATGAAAAAAATTTTAATGTTGATTTTTGGAATTTCATTATTGTTTTCTAATGATGAGCTTGTGCTTGACGCTTCTAATTCATTTACTCTAACAATGCGTAAAAATCATAGAGCACCTATTAATGCGTTAATGCAAAATGCAAAAGCCGTGGTTATCTTCCCTAAAGTTACTAAAGTCGGATTGATTTTGGGGGGCATGCATGGCAATGGTATTATGGTTGTTGGAAGTCCATATAGTCCTAGTGAAATTTGGTCTGTTAGTATAGGTGGCGGAAGTATAGGGCTTCAGATAGGATATGAAAATAGCTCGCTTGTGATTTTTATACTAAAAGAGAGTATTGTTTCTGATATTAAAGATGCCAAGATAACTTTAAAAGCCGATGCTTCATTTGCATTTGGGGAGATAGGTCAAAACTACGGTAAAATTAGTGATTTTAAATTTTCAAGCAGTATATATGCTTATGCCAGTAATGATGGATTTTTTGCAGGAGCTAGCTTTGGCGGTGCCGTGATATCAAAAAGCGATACAAATGAACTTAATAAAAATTCATACGGCTACTCTTCACTACTAAATTCTTTCTCTAAATTCTAAGGATAAAATTTGCAAGAAATGTTTACATCGCTATCCACATATGGATATGCAATTTTATTTTTATACTCTCTTGGCGGAGGAATGGTGGCTATAATAGCTGCGGGAATTTTAAGCTATACTGGCAAGATGGATTTGACCACAAGCATTATTGTTGCATCCATAGCAAATGCTTTGGGTGATACTATGCTTATATATTTAAGCAGATACAATAAACATATGATAATGCCCTATTTAAAGAACCACAAGCGAAAATTAGCATTTTCTCATATACTTATGAAAAAATATGGAGATAGGATAGTTTTTATTCAAAAATTTATATATGGTGTAAAAACCTTAGTTCCTATCGCCATAGGACTTACAAAGTATTCTTTTGTCAAATTTAGTATTTTAAACGTAATAAGCTCTATTGTGTGGGCTGTTATTCTTGGTGTAGGAAGCTTTTATATGGGAGAAATTTTTACAAATGCCATTTCTTACTTTAGCTCTCATGGATGGATCATGCCTATAGTAATGTTTATTCTATTTGCTTCTATTTGGATGTATCTACAAAAAGTTACAAAAAAAAGGGATATTAGACAAAAATAGTATTTTGATTAAAATTTTATACGCTTAGACTAATTTTTAGCTTAGTTTAAGCGTCATTTCTATATACTTCAATTTCCGCTTCATAGAAAGCAAGTTTTTTAATTTACTA
>NZ_LIWR01000010.1 GCF_012978815.1 Campylobacter sp. RM16189
CTCATCCATTTCGGCTTCCAACACACGCTCATAGAACCTACTCGTAAGCTGTCTCAAAAGCCTATCACTGCCGATAAGTTCTTCTTTTGTCATTCCATGAAAATCGAGTTGGTCAAGCATCAAATCGATTACATCTTTTTCTTTGTTCTTTCTTTCGGCTGTCATAATATTTCTCCTAGTATATCATTTTTCAGCCATTTACACAATTTATTTTATAGGGCCTATCTAACCATATTTAGTAATTATCTTTTATATTAATCTATTTAATATCAAAAATTTCTTTATTATAAAATATCAAACACACTTTTCTTATTTGCTTAAATTTTTCTATATTTTTCTACTAATAGCCCTATTTATTTTGTTATTGAATCTTATAAACTCATTTCATATTGCCTATTTGTAATCTTTGTCTGTACTTCACTAGCAACTTCAGGCAATTCATTCTGTAAAAAGTCTTTTATAACAGGTATCTTTTTTATGATGTTTGAAAAGAAATTGATTGCCTTGGTTTTAAAATACTTTAAAGCATTTAGTTCTTCACTTTGAGAGACAATAATTTTATTCAAGCTTTCTTTTTCATCATTTAATTTGTTGTTTTGTTGAGAAAGTTCTAAATTCCTATCCTTGTAGACTACAAGCTCACGCTCTAAGTTATCTGCTTGTATTGCTTTTTCCTCGAGTGGCTTTATTTTGTCTTGAAAGTTTTTTATTTCTTGTTCCTTTTGCTCTGATTCTTGCTTGAAACACATTGCTTCTGCTCTAGCCATTGCAGTTTCGCCTTTAATTTCCTTATTTTCTTTTGTTAAAACGTCTATTTGTTTGAATTTTTCCCTAATCTCATCTGTACTACCAAATTCTTCCTCGCTTGTTTTTATTATGCTCTCTAAATTTTATATTTTTTGCTTTTGATCATTAATTATGTTATCTTGATTAAGTAAATTTGCATTTTCTTGAGTAAGTTTATTATTTGTAGCTTTTAGCTTATCATTAATTTCTAACAAATCTTTATTTTCTTGAAGTATTTCACTATTTTTTAAAAGCTGGGCGGTTAATTCATTTATCTGCTCTTTTAACTCGACTTCTGAAACAATATAGATTCTGTCTTGAAAAATTTGTAATACTTGTTTTCTTAAAGAGCCGATTAACTTGCCATATTCGCTCGGATCTAGTTCGTAATACTCGTCCCCAAAAAGATGCTTATCCTTTGTAATAAATTTCGATATGGTTTGATTAATTAAATTCGATATTTGCTTGTGTAATTCTTGTTCGCTTTTGAACTCCAATTCAGCCTGATGCATCTGTTTAAGGTTTTTATGAACACTCTTGCTGCCCTTAACACCCCTGACTGCTATTTGACTAAAAGCATCAGCAGCCATATCTTGAAGTGATGAGCCAAACTGTTGCATCTCTTTTCTATTACGTCTTATACATGCATGTTTATTGTGGTCATAGTTTGTAAAAATAATCTGATAATGCTTAACCTTCTCATCATTATGCTCGGCTACAGAAATACACTCAACTCCATATTTTAGACAGTACGCATTAACAAATCTTTGAGCTTGATTTTTTAAATCAAGACTATTTATCAAATTAACCTCTTGATCGTTTAACCCCTCCTTAGAATTCTTTGGCCTAGTTGTTCCGAAAGTGATTAAAATTTCAGTAAAAGGAGTCATTTTTTTCTGCCATGACTTTTTCTTAACTTTACCATTCTTGTCTGTTGTTGTTTGGATCTCATAATCTTTTTTAAAGGAATTCATCTTGTTATTGATCATATCCATTATCTCGCTACTTTGAAAACTATAACTAGAAGCATCAAACAAGGAGCCATATGGATTTTGAATAAAATATTTATTAGACCCTGACTTTCTGCGCAAATATTTAATACGTTTAGTCTGTTCTAGCTCCCGTAGATTATGAGCAAGTCTACCTATGGCTTTATCCGGAGTTAAATTCTCTGAGAGGGCAGATACTACTATCTCGTATCCATTAATTTTTATAGGACTCATCTAGAGCTACTGTCCGCTGATCTTAATTCTTTTTTGAAATATATAAGCAGCTATATCTGTTATCGAAAAAGCTATACGAGAATTTTTTGCATCACCCATCTTTATATAGCGTGGTATATCTCTACCCTGAGATATACGCAAATCCAATGTTGAGACTCCTATACCAAGTAGCTTTGCAGTCTGCTCTCTATTTAGCATCACCCTACCAGCAAATTGAGACTTTATACAATCAAGAAGCTGTTTATAATCTTGATTATCATAGAAATTATTCATTTTCAAGTCCTTTTTAATTTATTTTCTATATTAATTATACTGATCATGCATTTTTATTTTGAAAAAATAGACTTTTTGAGAAAATTTTTCATACTTTGTTGTAGTTTGGATTATATTAGTGTATTTTAGAGTGCAATATTTTTTTATTATCTATAGTAGCATTAATAAGCAAGAAGGATGCTGAAGTATTAGGAAGCCTTTTATAAAATACATTCTATTTTAAAAATTAAATTATTCTACAAGAATATTATCGAATATCAAAAAATACTATTGAATACTCAAATAATTGTATATCCAAAGAAATATATGCAGAAAAATTAAATATAGCATTCTGGAAAATATTAAAACACTATATAACAATTTAGAATCTTAAAAATTTTCGGGAACAAATAGGGAACAAATTTGACAAAACCAAGAAACCTTAAAGCTTAAGAAATATCGGTAGAATAGGGGGTTTTAAAAGGGTTTTTATAAGGAAATGGCTCCGGATGCTGGATTTGTATAATATCATTTCTTAAAGTATTTTATATGCCCCTAAAATACCACATAATACCCTATAATAGGCACTTTAATTGATTAAGCTTACTCTAAGCTATCCTAGAATATCATGCATTTTTACAAAAACAAAGGGGAAATAAAGGGGAAAAATGCTCCGCCACTTTTTAAGCAAAAGGAGAAACCTTAAATGGCACTCATATCTTATAATAAATTTGCAAATACAAACAAATATCCTGGAGTAAGAATATATGTTCTTGATAATAATGATATAGTATTTTACATAAGAATTGATGGCAAAGATATAAAAGTAGGCTCAAAATCAGAAGGCGTAAACGTAACCTACGCCTACAACAAAAAGAAGGAGTATGATACCAAAAAGAGAAACGGCGAACTGCCAGATAGCATAGCCAAAAAACAGCTTGCTAAAGGCGGTTTAAAATTTGATGATATAGCAAAAGCATTTTTTGATTATAAACTCGAACAAACGCCAGATAAAACGGAAAACATTAAGGAGCAAATCTGCATGTACGAGCAGTATCATAAAAGTAAATTCGGAAGTATCACTACTAGCTTGATAAGCTCCGAGATGATACAAGAGCATTTTAAAAACATAAAGGAAACAGTGTCTAGTAGAACCGGTCGCAAGCTATCACAGTCGCGTACAAACGCTATCATGGGTATAATAAGAACGATTTTTAACTACGCTATAAAACAAAAACTTATATCTCATCTTAGTCCATTTGATATAGAGATCAAAAAACCAGATAATAAAAGAGAGAGGTTTTTAGAGCTTATAGAGATAGATTTGCTTCGTAAAGAAATAGCCAAGAAAAACGATTTTGCATTAGAGCTATTTATAGAGCTTGCACTATGTACGGGAGCTAGGCTTGACGGTATATTAAACATAAAGAAAAAAGATATATCGCTTTCAAATATGAGCGTAAACATAACCGACTTTAAAAGCAAAAATCCAGAGAATAAAAGATATACGGGATTTTTAAGCGATGAGGCATTGGTGTTGATAAATAAAATTTACACGACAATTTCGCCAAATGATGCTCTTGTCGATAAACCCTACGCCACCCTCCAAAACGTTTTGCAGCATCTATTAAACAAACTCTTTAATGACGGCCTTGCGCCGGAGGACAGCGCAAATAGAGTCGTAATACATACGTTAAGGCACACGTTTGCCTCTCATCTAGCCATAGCCGGCACTCCGATACTTACAATAAAGAAACTAATGAATCATTCGGATATAAACCACACTCTTAGATATGCTAAGCTGATGCCAGATAGCGGTAAAGAGATGGTGAAGAAACTATATAAAGTATAATTTTGTAGAAAAAGTTGTATAATCCAATAATTATTAGATAGATTGAGATGTTCGATTTTGTCGCTTACCATTTATAAAAATAAAACCATAAATTTAAATCGTATATATTATATATAGGCAAACACAATGACCCAAAAAAGAGAATTTATACCCAAAGAGCTTCCACTAGATTTTAAGCCAACCGAGCAAATTTATAAGGCGCTAAATAGAGCCTCAAGAAAACTAGGCGAGCTAAACGGTTTTATAAAAACCATTCCAAACCATGACATTTTAATAAATTCTCTCGTACTGCAAGAGGCAAAAGATTCAAGCGCGATCGAAAACATTATCACTACGCACGATGAGCTATTTTTAGCGCAAATAGACGAAACCAAGATAGCACAAAGCGCAAAAGAGGTTATAAACTACGAAATAGCCTTAAAAAAGGGCTATTCGCTTATAAAAAAAGATAATCTATTCTTAACTCGTCATATACTAGAGATTCAAAAACGATTGCAGCGCAATAATGCAGGCTTTCGCACCCAAAGCGGAACTATGCTTAAAAATCCTACCACAGGCGAGATAAAGCATATACCGCCGCAACATATAGATGACATAAATAAATTAATGGTAAATTTAGAAAAGTATATGAACGATGACTTAGATGAGCTTGATCCACTAATTAGACTAGCGGTGATCCACTATCAGTTTGAAACCATACATCCGTTTTATGACGGAAACGGCAGAACCGGACGCATCATAAACGTCTTATATCTAACGCACAAAAAGCTACTTGATCTGCCGATTTTATATCTGAGTGCCTATATCATAAAAAACAAATCCAGATACTACGAGCTTTTGGAAAATGTAAGCAAAAACGGCGAGTGGAGCGAATGGATAGAATATATGCTAAACGGCATAGAGCGCACCGCAGAGGCATCCGTCACGCTCATAAAAGAGATAGACGATGCCATAATGGAATTTAGCAAACTCTTGCAGGAAAAAGAGCGAGGTGTATATAGCAAAGATTTTGTGGAGTTGCTTTTTTCATACCCGTATACAAAAATAGAATCGGTCGAGAAAAAACTAAATATCTCTAGACAAACAGCTTCTAAATATCTTAAAATTTGCGAAAAACTAGGAGCATTTAGGTGCGTAAAGCTCGGTCGTATAAATTACTTTGTAAATTTAAGACTATTTGAAATTCTAAAGCGAGGCTTAATTTTATAGCTTGCTAATGGCTGGCAACTTATAAAATTTGTTAATGTTTTTAACATATTGGCGATAACTTGTTAAAAATATTGAAAATTTTTAACATATTAAGATATCGTCAAATTATGGCAACAAAACCACACAAAGTTCTTTTGTGGTCACAAAATGGTCTTGCGCCATATATTTTTAAATTATCTTAAGCATATCAATAAATGACAAAAAGAATGAGCTACAACCAGCTTGCAATTTACACATATATATGGTAGCTGCTATAAAAAACATTTCTATTTTACCGGGGCGAGGATACTTTTTGTCTGACAAGTCAGACAAAAATATCACTCGTTAGGGAGTTGCCCTTAAGACCCCTTCTCTTGTACACATAAACATTTTAAATGAAGTAATAATCAATATAAAATATAAATATTCTGATCAATAATGCTAATATATGTTAAAGTATGTTTTTTGTTATGTCAAATTATACTTAACCATGCTTTTAGAAGCAAAAAATACAGATTTTATTAAATTGGAATAAACAAGACATAATTCCTTCTACTTTTTAATGTATAATTTTCTTAATTTTAAAGAAGGAATAAAACATGGCTGTTGCGCTACCTACCGTTGAGGATTTTATAATTAAAAGAGGCAAGGAGTTTGGATTTTGGATTGTTTTCCATACAAGATATAATGATATATGTGCGTTTAAAAAAGAGATTGTATGCGACAATCCATTTGATAATACGAATGAAAAATATATAGATACAAAAGCAAGAGAAAAGTTTTTGAACTTCATGAAGGAAAATTTTCCTAATACTAAATTGACAGAGGTATTTGATCTTGTATCTCCTGGCATGCTTGTATATCCTTATCTAGGGAGTATTGGCGTAGATTGCGATGAAGGCGATGAAGTATTTAATGCCTTAAGCAAAATGTATGGCAATCCTTTTGAAGATGCTATTACAAACAACGCAGTTTTTTGGGTAATGAGACTAGAGGATGCGATAAGGTCAGATAAAGAGAGAAGAGAATTCATAGAAGCAGAGTTTGGTGATTGATATGAAAATTTTTCATGCCAGCGATCTACATTTCAATGTAGAATATTTTAAGCATATATCAGTCCTTGAAGATAAATTTGACATATTTTGTTTTAGCGGGGATTTATTGGATGACCATTCTCCGCTAGCCACTCAGATAGAAAAAACATCCGACTGGCTTTCAAGTTTTAAAAAACCTGTTTTTGTATGTAGTGGGAACCATGATATAGGTCTAAAAGATGAATGGCTAAAGCAAATAAAAAATATATATAGTGATGATACTATCAAAAATATTAATGGCATTAAATTTGGATGTTCTAAATATCTCGAAGAGGACATTTTAAAATTTGCAGATTGCGACATACTGGTAACACATTTGCCTCCGTCTAAGACAAAAACATCTATCTCTAAGAACAATAAAGACTATGGGGATATGGAACTTTATCGTCTAGTAAAACATGGACTTATGAATGTAAAAATAATTCTTTGCGGTCATATACATGATCCGGTCTCCAGAATAGACACACTAAATAAAGCCACAATCTATAATTCAAGTTCAGATGGAACACTAGAGCCTTTTTATCAAGTGATAAACATATAAAAACCTTAAAATCAGACACCATATTGTCTTAAAAAGTAGATAAAATCCTTTTAAAATAAAAAGAAAGGATAGACTATGGATGATTTAATGCTACCAAAAGAGATAGAGAACAAGATCAGGCTTTGGTCTTTAAGGGCTATTGTAAAATTTGGGATACCTGATGATTTTCTTAGAAGACATGACGGTATATTAAAGTCAAATGAAACTACGGAAAATGCCAAAAAAAGACTTAAAAAACAACTTATAAGCCTTGAAAAGAAAAAAATCACCGGCTTAAAAAATCTCGACAAAAATTTGGAGGCTCTATCTAAAACACTTAATCTTAGCGATGAAGATAAAAAGATATTGGAATTTGCAATATTAACAAATGAATTTGAAGCGTTAAGAGATGTTTTTTATGATCTCGGAAGAGTTCATATCATAGCATTTTACAATATTTTAGGCGCCATACTTGATATTCCTTCACATATTATTAAAAAATCTCTTCATCCAAGCTCGAAACTAAGACAAAGTAGAGTTTTAAAACTAGACACTACGCAAAATATCAATTTAGGAAGTGCGTTTGATTTTTTCTACTCCTATTTTAGTACAGATATGCTGGTAGGTCATAGCAATGTTATAGATGTATTTAAATCAAGTTTTTTTAAATCAGATCTATCTTTACTGAAATTTGATGATTTTAGACATATACCTGTAGATGAAAACATGATAAAAACTCATGTTTTAAGCAGCAATAAAGGCACAAACATACTTCTTTACGGCAAACCAGGAACCGGAAAAACAGAATTTGTAAAAATGCTATCTGCAACATTAGGTAAAAATCTTTACGAGATATCATATACCAATAGATACTCTCTTGATAACTATACAGGAGAGGCACGTTTCGCATCTCTTTTGGTTGCCGATAGAGTGTTAGACAGCAAGCATGATATTATTATGTTTGATGAAGTAGAAGATGTATTTAAAGATGAACAAAGAATATCAAAGGCTTTTTTAAATAATACTCTTGAAAACAATTCTGTGCCAACCTTCTGGCTTACAAACGATATTTACGAGATAGATAACGCCTACATCAGAAGATTTGATATGGTTATAGAGTTTAAAATACCGCCCAAAGCAAAGAGACTTGAAATCTTAATACAATACACCAATGGGCAAATAAGCGAAAAAGTGCTTAAGCAACTATCTAAAAATAAATTTATAGCCCCTGCTCTTATCTCTAATGCAACAAAGGTTGTATCAAATTTAAATAGTGATGAAAAAGATAAGATCTTTAAAGATCTTATAAAAAATAATCTCAAAGCTCAAGGATATAGATTTGACAAAAAAGAAAAGAAAAAGAAAGAAGAGAAGATAGATCTGCCAAAGAGCTATGATGCAAGCATAATAAACTCTAGTTTAAATTTAAAAGAGCTTGCAGAGGGTATAAAGTCAAGCAAAAATGCAAGACTTTGTATATATGGTCCGGCAGGAACCGGTAAGAGTGCTTATGCAAAATTTATAGCTAAGAGCTTAGGCTCAAAGATAATTATCAAAAAAGCAAGCGATCTTATGGATGCTTATGTAGGTGAAACCGAAAAGAATATAGCCAAGGCATTTAAAGAGGCTAAAGATAAAAAGGCTGTGCTTGTATTTGATGAAGTTGATACGTTTTTACAAGATAGAAATGAAGCTACTAGAAGCTGGGAGGTAAGTCAGGTAAATGAGATGCTAACTCAGATGGAAAGCTTTGAAGGAGTATTTATAGCCACTACAAACCTTATAGATAGACTTGATAAGGCTAGCATAAGAAGATTTGATATGAAGATAGAGTTTGGCTATCTAAAACCAAAACAAGCTCAAAAGCTATTTATGAAAGAGTGTGAGTTGTTAGGATTAAAAGTTTCAAAATTCATAAAAGACAGACTTCTTAACTTCTCTCTTCTAACACCTGGAGACTTTGCAGCTGTTTTAAGATCAAATAAATTTAGCCCTATTAAAGATGCTGATGATTTTATAAATAGGTTAAATGAAGAGATAAAGCATAAGAGTATAGAGAATAATGGAAACAGAGTTGGGTTTTAACCCCGGCTATGGTTAGTTGGCAAGCAACCAACCAAACTTTATTGAATACTATAAGCTAATTTTAAATCTAAATTAAAAGCTCGCTTATATCGTAGTTTTCGATAATAAAATTTCTTAAGACATCTTTTTGTTTATTAAAATTTTCTAAATCACGCAAAAGTTCATTTTTAAACTTTAACCTTTTCTCATAACGGCTTAAATTTAAGCTAAATTTTTTAAATTCTGCACTATCTAATGTCTTAATAAATCCTTGCAAAATTAAATCCTCATCTATTCTTAAATAAGTACCTAAAAATCTAGCATGAAAATGGTGTGGTAGAAATACTCCATCAAGCTTACATCCAAAAAATCTATTTGTATATTTATATAGATAAAGAGATATTACGAATTTTCCTACGCTATCCCACATTCTTTTAAAATCTTTATTGATAATTGTTCGCCATTTGTCTATCGGTGTTTTAAAGCTCTTTGTTTCTGTTAGTATCGGATTATCAAATTCTAAGTCCAGATAGTGATTAGCAGCTATTTCTACCGATTTGCAAAGATTGTGCAAGGCTCTATAGTTATCATATATCATCACGCCGTTAGGCTTTGATTTTTTATCCAAAGACCATCTATAGACTTCTTCTGAGATTATTAGTATATTATTTAGCATATTTGCTCCTCATCCTTTAAACTTATTTTATCTACTAGCAGTAGCTAAATTTATGATATTGGAAATTCTAACAATGCTTTTAAGACATCTTATGTCTTGTTTTAAGGGTAATATTACATAAGTATCTTTTTACTTAGTATCAGCACAGGAATTAATATGAGCCATACAATCCTTTTATCAAATCTTTTGTTTGAAAATCATCCACAAGTCGCAAATGCTTTATGCTCAATTCTATATAAACACAAAATAAATTATCGAATTTTAAAAACAAAAGATATTTGGATGAGAGATTTTATGCCATTAATGCTTGAAAATGCAAGCTTTACCTCTTACGTTTATGATCCAGACTACTTAAAAGATGATAAGTATAAAAACATAAGAACAAAAATTCCTTGTGCCGATAATCATATAGGCTTAGTGATGGATGGTGGCAATTTTGTAAGATATAAAAACAAAGCCATCATGACTGATAAAATTTTCAAAGAAAATCCGCTAAAGTCAAAAGACGAAATCATCAAAATCATAAAGCAAAAATGCAATCTTAACGAGCTTATCATCATACCAAAACAGCCTTATGATATATACGGACATAGTGACAGCATGGCAAGATGGATAGATGAAAATAGCGTACTTGTAAATGATTTTTCAAATGAGGGCAGGACTTTCAACGATAAAATTTTAAAGGCTCTTAAGTCCCATAAGCTAAATATCAAGTTGATGAAATACAGTGATAATTTTTTTACTAAAGATAGAGGCTGGGGCGCATACTTAAATTTTATTAAAATTAAGGATATTTTAATAGTTCCAATTTATGGTGTAGATGAGGATGGTTTGGCTCTAAGACAGCTTGAAGAAATTTACAAAAACTGTCTAATAGAGCCTATAAATTTTAGTGAGATCATAAAACTCGGCGGGGCTTTACACTGTGTGACAGCAGAGGAGTCGGAGATTTAATATTCTACTGCATCAGTGCGTCAAAAATTTTCCCAAATGCCTGAATTTTCATCAAATTCTGCCTTAGTATTAATATTATTATTTTTAAAATAATCATTCCAAAATTGATTTATTCCCTTTGCGATAGGCAAAAAATCTTTTGCAGATATAAAATCACTTTTTGCGTTGTTGCATATATAGCAAGCTAGTCCGCAATTAGTATCAGAGTATTTATTTTTATCTCCAACGCTAACAATACGTTCTACCTCTAGCTTCTTGCCCCTATGTCGTTTGGATTCTTTATATTGCGAGTTGTTTTCATTAAAGTACTTTTCAAGATCTATTTCTTTGACACCACAATAGCAGCATTTCTTTTTACTCATGCAACTTGCATCTTCATTTCCTATTTTCTTATACCAGTTATAAAATATACTCATCCCTCCAAATTCAGCAACTCTTTTATTTGTAGTCATTTTTTCAGCTCGAGAAAGTATTTTCCAACTCTCAAAATACTTTTCTTTTATATTTATTTCTAATATTTTTTTATCTTTTTCTGTTTTTGGGTTATCTATTGTTAATGTATATGCCTTGCCATTTCTCTTGCTAGTTTCAAGCTCTTGCAGAATCTTGCTTAAATCGTCTATCTCTATTCTGTAAATAATATCTTCCTGTACGTCTATACATCCCAGAATGATTTTATCTACTTTTTGGATAATACCTTCAATTTGTTGATTTTTTTCGCTTGTGAAGCTAAAATTGTATTTACCTTGTTTGGTTTTTTCAGCACTTTTAGCTAAAATTTTATTTTCTTCATCATAAAACCAATCTGGACTTACTTTATTTTTTTTATCATAAATATTAACAAGCTGATACCCATCTCTAGAAAAATCCAAATCCATGTATTTAAGTAAAATTTGGGCCTTTGTTGCAAGTGAAATTTCTTTCCAATCATATTCCATTTTCTCTCCTTTTGTATAAATATTTTTGCAGAATCATTTTATCACAAATCGATTTTATATGTGATTGTATTAAAAAATATAGACATAAAATGTCTCGTTCTAGCAATTATAATATATCAAAAAACCAAAGGATATTTTATGAAAAAATATGCGCAAATTTGTATAAAAACCATGAGATCGTATGAATTATCTTTTAAAGAGATGAGTACTGATGAGTTTAATGCAATAAAAGATAATAATAGTTTAGCGAAAGAATCAAATTTTATACCAGAGAATACACTACTTTTACCAGTATTAAACAATATATACCTAACAAAAGATATACGAGGCAAAACAGGCATTTACACTTATGATGTTTTTGTTGATATTTATGAAAACGACATATTAAAAAGCACTCAGTATTATTCCGGTTCTGAATTGAATAATTTTTGTTGTGATTTATTTTTACCAAACAAATTTTCAAAAAATAGTAATGCCGGAACTTTCATTGTAAAAGCAGATGATATAGGCGGTAGTGAAACTTTTTATAAGATAGAACTTGATGAAGAAGAGGATTTTGACATAAAAAACATAGTTGTATCAAATATGAGATTGGATTCTTATTTTAGTGGGATATGCGCATTAAAAAAAGTTTATTATATCAGAAAAGAAAGTTTGCGTTCAATAAAAAATAAATTAGAGCTGCACGCAAATGAGATATATACTGATGTTGTAAATTTTATAGATGAAGTATTTTGCAGTATAAATCAATATCATATATTACAAAGAGATAGAAGAAGAAGATTTTTTATAGAAGAGTTAGAAAAAAATGAAATTAAACAAACATGCGTAAAAATAAAAAAATCAATAAACACACAATATCTTTTCTGTGTTATTGTGTGTTTATTGGTATATTACGAAACAAACAAATCATATACGCAAGGAATTACAATATCCGTAAATGGTGATGGGATAGAATATTTTGAGTTTGGATACACCGACAAAAAGAAGATGGATGCGTTAAAAAACAGCATAAATGAAAAAGAGTGTAAAAATTTTTTAAAGTCATTAGATTACGATATATCTGGAGTTTATTTACACAGTGCAAACGTTTTCATAAACGATAAAGAAATTAAAGACTGGGCAAAATTAACTTTTAAACTTCCTATTGATAGCTTAGATATCAATAATGAAGATGATAAATTGTATTATTCCAAAGAAAAGCAATCAAAAAACATAAAACATGTGTTTAATATACCTATTGACGAAAATAATTTTGTTTTAGATGATTTATATATAGGTATTTACAGCTCGCCATTAAAAGAAAGTTTTAATGATATAATTTATGAGTTATACTATATACCCAAAGCTGTAGCAAAATACATTATGAATATTTATGGAAAAGAAGGCGAACTAAGAGATTATATAGAAGAAATTTTTGAAAATATCAATAAAAATTTTTCAATCACACGCACTTTTGGTTATCCTGAACATGGTTCTGACAAATATATTGATACTATAAGTTATTTAAATAAATTATTTTACGAATACAATATAGAAAATAACGATAAAAAACCAGTGGCAAAGAAATATAATCTAAAAGTGTTCGATAAAAATATGAGCGTATTAAAAAGTAAGGTTTTGATTTTTGATGAAATTTCTAAAATTTATAAAATAACTTAAAGCCCTCATTTTAAGGGCTTTATAAACTCACCTATTATTAGCCTAAGTTCATCTTTGTCTATATTCCCGGCAGCCACCTCTACCACCACATCTTCCATGAGAGTTGCAAATTCCTCATACATATCGGTCTTGTCATTTAGCTCCATAAAGAATATTGCTAGAAATATAGCACTTCTTTTATTGCCGTCTAGAAATGGATGAAATTTAACACAAGAGAAGATAAGATGTGTTAGTTTATCTATAAAACTTGGATAGTAATCATCATTTTGTATAGAGGATAGTACGGAGTCAAGAAGCGAAATTTGACTCTCGTTAAATCCACGCTTGCCATCTATTTCGTTCATTATGATGTCATGAAGCTCTATGGCTTCATTTATGCTAAAGTATCTCATCTGTCTTTTAGCCTGATAAATACCGATCTAACGACTGGATTTTTTATAACTATCTCTTTTAGCTTTTTAATTATTTGTTCGTTTGTTTTCATTTTTATCCTTTTAGGCTTCAAAGTATTCGTTAAATTTTATAGTTAAGATTATCTTACCTATGCTAGACATCCAGCTTATATCTCCAAGCAAGCTAGTATGATTGCAAAGAGCATGAAACAGATAGCAGTGATAATCTTTGTTTAGTTTTTTAAAGGCACTAAGACCAAGATATTCATTGCAATTTCTTCTCCATCTGTTTTGAAAGGTGGGCTGTTTTATCTCTTTACTCATATTAAGAGGTTCGTTTATAATGGCTACTACATTATCCTCATCGTCTTTGTATAAGGGATCCTTTTCATTAAGATAAAAAGTAACCTCGTAATTCATATCAAACCCATTTATTATGCCATCTTTTAACTTCTGCTTTAATTCGTTTTCATATAAAATAGCCTTGCTTATTAGAGTTTCTTGGATATCTTGCAAGACCGAATTTATCTTCATCATCTCAGCTTTTTCTTCATCACTGCAATCCATTAGCCAAAAATCCATCCTGCTATCAAATCTCTTAAGTTCAATGGTTCTATAACTATAATCTATACCTGTTTGCAATACAGAGTCTATATTTCCAATATCTAATATATCTTCAAAGTAAAGATTAGTATGATCATAGAGGCAGTGATAAAACCGGCAGTGCCACTCATTTTTCATAGGATGGTGTTCCCAGTGCTGAAATTCGTTTTGGTTTTTAGTGTAAAAATAGTTGTTTGGACTATCCTCTTTAAGTATATCTTGCGATATGCCTTCAAAATACTCATTGTATGAGACAACCACCTTATCACTATCGGATATATCTTTATAAAAAGTTTTCAGGTCAATATCATAATCATATATCTCATCTCTATCTTTAAGCGGCGCTAGGTAGCTGTCAGTTTTTATAGCTACATCTAAAATCCTCTTTTCTAATCCATAAAGCCTACTGTTTATATCCATAAGCCTAGCTCTTTCTTGTTTTGAGAATTCACGCATTTTTGTCTCCTTATATCTTAATCCAAGCCGCCTGCTCATAAATTTCTTTATCCGCAAGGTTTGCATCTGTATCGAAGCTGTAAGTGTTATTTAAAAGATATAGCTTATAGCCTGTTATATCTCCATAAAGCGGAAGTGTTTTGGTAGTTTTATAATGATCTTTTATAAACTCAGATATGGTTTTTAACTTTATGTCGATGCTTTTAAAATAAAGTTCATGAAGTATAGGCTTTAAGCTTATATATCTTATTCCTTGAGTCATAACCAGCATAAATATAGGCTCGTTTTTTCTTTTAAAATTTGTCTCTATATAAATATAAGAGCCTTTGTATCTTCTTTTTTCATCATTTAAAATATTTGAAGTGTTTAACTCATCTGCTATGTCTATATTAAAATGATTTGCAATTGAAGCAATTAGAGTCTTTGAACTATGACACCAGTCAAAGTGTCCGTGTTCTAAAAACTCATCTAATGAATTTGCATTACTTAGATTATAAAGAGCTCTTGAGAAGTTTTTCTCTCTTGCATACCCTAGTTCTTTGCTAAGCTTTTTGATATCTGATTTAGATACTAGCTCTTGTAGTTGGTTAAAGTTCATTTATTATCCTTTTTTTATTTTTTAGATCACCGATACATTTTTTGTGATTTTTGGAAATTTTAGCAGGACTTTAGGACATTTTGTGTCTCGGTTGTCCTTATATGTCTATTTCATTAAAATACTCCCCAATCTCATCTCTTATTATCTCAGCTAGCTCCTTTGGTCCAAGAACTTTGATAAAAGGTATATAGTAGTAAATCAGTGGCTTTATCTCCATTATGTTTGTATACTCTATCTCTACTTCTACTGATCCGTCATTATCTTTGCCTGTTATGCTTTGTTTTGCATATGGTTTTCTTTCGAAGTATTTTGTAATCTGTGGAGCAAGAAGAAGTCTTGCTTTCTTTGGCTTTACCAGATCAAACCAGGCCGAGTTTGCGTTTTGTATTCTGTTTTCTATTTCACTACTTATCTCAAATCTATCATCAAGAATCTTTATATCACTTATGCTTCTTAGATGAAATTTCTTAAAAGTATCCTTTTTGTTGCTATCAAGCAGCAATAGATACCAAAAACCATCAAACATAGCTAGCTTTAGCGGCTTTACTTTAAACTCATAGTCGTTATATTTACAAGCTATCTCTTGTTTTTGTTTTATAGACTTTTCAATCAGTTCAAAATTTATAAAGTCATCTTCATTTAGCTTCTCGTTATTTATATTTGTAAGTATTGGGTGATTTAGCTGCTGTGTAATCTGCTCTAATAATATATGAGCTTTGCTATAAAAATTTGCACCCATACTCTTTGAGATATTATCAAGTACGTTTAATACTATACGCTCTTCTTGAGTTAGGTTATCTTTGGCGTCTTTATCATCCATGCTCCACATTCTACCTCTTCTTACCGCTCCATAATCTGTTAATACATCATATAGATCCCTTTGTATGGTCTTAGTAGACACTCCTAGCTTTTCTGAGAGCTGTGAGATGGAGTGAGGTTTATTTCTTATAAGCTGGGCTATTATGTTTATACGTTCGTATTTACTTGTGTTGCTATCAGGAACTATCTTTTTCATCTCTTCTCCTCTATCTGCTATTATACCAGATAGAGGACTTTTATCTGTCTTATCTAGCATAAGATTGCTTTTAGGGCTTCTAATCCGCCCATCTTTATACTTATCCCGTAATATGGACTTATCTTGGTATCAGTTGGGTTTATACGTATTAGATTTGCTTTGTTAAATCTCTTTGTCATTCTTTCACCATAAGCTCTTATGGTTGGTACTGCAAGTCCAGCTCCTATCTCAATGATAGCAATTTTAGAGTTCATATTTTTACTTAACCAAGCATCATATCTATGATACTGAGCTTTAGTTCTATTCCAGTTAAATACTCCATCATAAAACATAAGTATATTTGGACGCATTACACATCCGCATTCTTTACATGTTGGCATCTTAGTAGCTTCGAATTTATCTTCATCTACCTCTATCTCATTCTCATCTATTGACCAGATGGCTCCATCGTCTTTATATATACACTGAGTGTAGTGTATGCTTCCGTGACACTCGTAAATTTTATCCTTATCAAATCCTGCTTTAGCAAAGTGTCCGTCTACGTTTGAAGTATATATGAAGTAGTTATCATCTTTTTCTTTACAAAGCTCTCTAAGCAGATAAAATCCCTCGTGAGGGGTAGTGGCATTATATAGCTTAAGTCTATGTCCGTAAAATGCCCAAGCAAGCTTTGGATTAGAAAAGAACCACTGAGGATTAGCCATATCTGTAAAGCTTAGATTCTTATCTTTTAAAGGCGGATATGCCCTCCAAAATCCTTGGTCTCCACGAAAATCAGGTAGTCCGCTATCTACACTCATTCCAGCTCCAGCTGTGATGATGATGGCATCTGCTTCGTTTATTATGTTTTTGGCTGTGATGATTGATGGTTGCATTTGAGATCCTTTAGCAAGAAGTGTAGCATAAAAAGTGGACAAGAAAGTGGCATTATCATGTGGTATAATTTTTAAATTTATTTTAAAGGAGATGCAATGGACAATCAAATTAAACAAGATGCAATATTTTCAAAAGATCGCAAATATAGATATGTTTTAACTAGAATTTGGGATGAAAGCAAGCCTATGGTTGCTTTTGTTGGGTTAAATCCGTCAATAGCTGATGAAAATACTACCGATAAAACTATATCAAGATGCACTAACCTAGCTAAATTTTGGGGTTATGGTGGTTTTTATATGCTAAATTTGTTCGCGATGGTTTCAATGTGTCCTACAATAATATGCACAGCAGATGACCCAATCGGCAATGAAAACGATCAATTTATCATAGAATATAGCGACAAAGTTGATAAAGTTATTTGCATGTGGGGAGACAAAGGAAGATTCAATGAAAGGGGCGCTCAAGTATATAAAATGCTAAAAAATAAGTATTGCCTAAAACTAAATAAAAGTGGAGAGCCGTCACATACTCGCGGTCTTGGTGGCAACCCTGAGCCTATAAAATTTTAATTATTTTTTAGTAGTTAAATATGCTAGAACATATTGTAAATTTGGTTTCTTATGTATATGACTCAACCATCAAAAGCGAACAAGAGGATTTTAATTATGACTTAAAAGAGCTGTATTGTAGCGCTAAGTCTATTTTTGATCTTATAGATCAGTTACAAACACTTGTGTTTTTTAATGAAAAATTTCTGCCGGAATTAAAGCCAGATCAGCCAAATAAATAGATTTTTGTCCGGCCTCAAAGATGATATTGGATTGTGTGAGATTTTTGTACTTGATTTGGCTAGAAATTTATCACTAGTTGAGATCGACTACAAATTTATTGCAATAGATTCTGGAGTGTACCTGATTTACGATGACTCATATCTAAAAAACGAATTTTTCAAGTAGATAAAAAGCGACAATGCCTAATTGTAAGACAAATAAAATTTGTAAAAAATAGACTAAAGTTTGATGAAAAAGTAATAAAATTTGAAACTTTAGAAGATATTACAATTTTTACTAATAAACTAAAGTACGATCTTGTTACATTAAAAAACTATAGGTTAAAAATGAAGGATTTTTTGCTAAAAAATTATGAACTTAAGGATTTATTTTAGTGTGATAATAAAGGCGAATTTTCGCCTTTATTTAATTTTGTAATACTTTTTTTACAATCTTTTCTTTGTGTGATTTTACAAATTCTATAATGTCGTTTGCAATCTGGGCTACACAGTCGTTTTCTAGTGTTTTAATATATTCTGCAAAATCATTGCCGTATTTATACTCCCAAACAAAGGTGTCAAAATCACTTTTTTTCAGAAACAAGATTTTTGCAATTTATATTCTCATCATCTGTTCATAAGCTAAAATAAGCTCTTTTTAAATTTAGCCCGGCGTAATCCTTACGAATTATGAATATCTTGAATAAAAAATATCTAAAAGCATCGCATAATCATCTTTAGCATCAACTTCCCAATAATTTATCAAATCAAATTTATTTTCTAAATTTTTGCTTTAATTTAAAGGCAAAACTATCAAGAATGATCTTGCGATAGTGCACTATAGCATCATTGATTATTTCATAGTTTTTGAACCATTATTTTTGCCATTTCGTCCACTTTATCCCCTTCATCATCTTTTATGTCTTTTAAAACAATATCTTTTTAGTATTTTAAAAACACCGACAAATCATTTAAATTACAAACCTATTTTCACATCTGCTAAGCCAATTTAATTTTATTTTTATATTAAATTTATTTGTGATTTGATAATCTGTGGTGTTTGTTTTTATACTCTTCGCATGCGTCGTATCAGTACAAATCAAGAAAAAGCATAAAAATTTTAAAGATGTTATAGCTTTGTAAAATTATAGAATTTTGATTTTTGCCTAAAACTTTTTATCAAAAGCATCTAAAAAATTTTGTATTTTTTCCTTTAATTAATATGGCTCTCTTTAACTTAAGCTCACACAAAGGAGCAGTAAGTTACGATGAGCACAATGAAAAATAAGTATATAATTCGTTCCCGAATTTCAGAGAAGAAATTTAGAGAAATTCTCAAGTATTTTGCAGAAGACATAGAAGCATCAAAGATATCGAATTTAACTAAAATCTCAGAAGTAACGCTATGTAAAATCTTTAGGGAAATAAGAATTCTTATGTTTCAAGAATGTGAAAAAATAAGTAAATTTAGCGGTGAGATAGAGATTGACGAAAGCTACTTCGGAGCTAAGAGAGTAAGAGGTAAAAGAGGTAGAGGCGCAGCAAATAAAACACCGGTATTCGGTATGCTTAAAAGAAACGGTAAGGTCTATACCCGGATAGTTAAAAACTGTTCTGCTAGCGAACTAATACCTATACTATCGGAGTTTAGCGAATCGGATGAGAGCGTTATTTATTCTGATTGCTGGAAAGCCTATGACGGATTAGTAGATTACGGAGCCAAAGAGCACTACAGGGTAAAACACTCAAAGAATGAATTTTAGCTGCGCTACGCTTGCTACTTTACAAGACGCTAACGGTAAAAATCATATAAACGGTATAGAGAATTTTTTAGCTGCGACTTCGTCTTGCTACTGCAAGCAGACGGGGATATGCTAAACATAGACTAGCTAAATTTAAAGGCATTAAGAAAGAGAATTTCTTACTTCATCTTAAAGAGTGTGAATTTAGATATAATACTAAAACTACGCAGGAAGACTTATATCAAAAACTGTTGAGATTAATAAGAGAGAATCCGCTTAAGTTTAATTGAGCCATTAATATATTTCATCACAAAAACCCAATACTTTGTAATTCTTTTGCAGGCTATCTACAATAATTAGATCATCTTTAAAAACAATAAATTCATTTTCAGATATTTTTTTAAATACTTTATCAAAAAAGACAGGACGGATAATTTCTGCACTAGAATCCACATAATAATCATCACAAAAACCAACCAGTCCATTTTCTTGTACATAAAACATATCACAACCAATATAGCTTATTATTTGAGATTTTGGCTTTAAAATAACATTGCCATCTAAATCACAAATTCCATAACAATCAGTCTCATAGTGTGTTTTAAAATCCTGAAAAACAATAAAATCACCATAACGAATCATCGGTTTATAGGGTAAAACATATGAATTATGCAAATCACTAACCGCCCATTTATCTCCAAATTTACCGGCATATATTGAATCTATTTGATTGTTATCAGACGTGAATGTTTGAAGACCATAAATTTCACTAAAACCTTGCAAAACTTGCTTTCTTAATTCTACACTATAATAATTAACTTTACCATTTTTCTCTTTTATTTTAATCAACCCAGAATGAAAACGGGACAGTTCAAATTGTGGCAAATTTGGATCAATATTTATACCATTTATAAGTAGATTTTGAACTTTTTGACCGCTTAAATCAAATAAAAAACTACTTTCATTATTAATAGCTAATAAAAGATCATTCATTTTCTCAATATCGCTAAAAATGCAAGGCAAAATTAGCTTACCAAAGCAATCATAAAAGCCAACTTCCCTCTCGTCGCTAATTATAGACCCGCGGGAATATACAAAAAATCCACCATCGCCTGCTAAATAAAACTGAGTAGCCTTTTGTAAAAATCTAAGTTCTGTATCAAAAATAAAAAGTGCAGATTCTTCTTCCTTAAATAATATAGCAAGCAAAAAAGTGCCTGTTTTTAGCTTTTTTGCGAGGGTAAATTCAGGTTTTATGATTACTTCATTACCGTTTTTAATCCCGTATCTGCCATTTTCTACAAACAATTCCATCATTTTTCCTTTTTAGAAATTGTAATCAAAATTTTAGGACATTTTTTATTCCAACTCTAGCAACCTTTTCATCTCTTCGCCGTGTTTTTTACATTTTTTATAAGTCCATTGCTCGTTTTCTTTCAAGCCCTCTAAAGCTAAAAGCATTTTTAAACTTTGAATATTTTTATTTTTGTTAATCCAATCCTTAACCATTGCTTTTTTCACAATAGGATCAGAAGCGTTAAGACTAGAATTCCTTGATTGTGTTAAAAGTGCTAAATTTCCAAATTCATCCACTTTGTCTTGATTTGATTTTTTTTGACCGATATTGTTATTATTTTCCGAATATCCTTTATCCCAATCATCTTTTTTAATTTGTGGCTGAATATGCTCTACTGAATTTAAACGAGTTAGATAGTATTTTGCTTCAATTTTTTTTATTTGCTCGTCGGCATATAAGTCTTTCCATGGTTTTTTATCTTCTTTGTGATACATTTTTTTCCAAAGCAAATACTCAAGCCTATAAAACCAGTAGTGTGGAGTGTTGGTACCTTGGTCTAAATTTAGCCCTTTTTTAATTTTTTTCTTAGTCTTATAATTATCTATCTTTTCTAAAATTTCAATCAAATATGATATATCTCTTTTTCTATCAATAACACTAAAAACACATCTAATCCACTCTTGAGCCTTATGATTTTCAGCCGTAAAATTAAACAAAAGCTCTATCATTTGTAGCTCTTTTGGCTTATCTATCTTAAAAAAGGAATCTGCATCTTGTATATCCCTAAAGTATGGCTTATCTTGCTCATCTCTTTTAAAGACAAAGTAATCAAAAATAATTTTAAATTTAAGCAAGTGAAGGATGAAATTTTTTACTTTTTCGGCTTCTGCTTTTTCATATTTAAAATTTTTTCCAAAGGCATCTAGTAAATTTAAATTTGACATTGCAAACTTTTTATCAATAACTCCGCGAAAGCACTTAAGGGCATTTATCAAAAGATAGTCAAAGCTGATAATACTTTTATATTCATTGACTGAATCCGGCATATTGTCGTATTTGATTAAATTAAATAAACTTGGCATGTTGTTTAGTGTTGGGTCTTTTACAAATTTTAAAAAGCTATTTCTTATCTTTTCTATCGTTTTTTCTTTATCATTGTTTTTGTAATAAATCATATCTTCTAAATAATAATCCATATTTGCACAGAATTCCCAAATTGTGCCAAATTTTTCTTCTTCATCTTCAAGGCAACTTAAAAATTTAGCCTTTAAAATTTGATGTTTTTCAAGCTGAACGCTACGCGAATTTATAAGCTCAAAATACCTTGTGATGTCCGTATCAGCAGGCAAAGTCGTGATAGTAAATGAAATTTTATCTAAAAGCTCTTTTGTCAGCCTATCTTTATTTTGCAAAATAACCCTTAAATTTTCTCTCATATTTTCATTTTTACAAAGATCCAAATTTGAGCAGTCCTTAGTCCTTAAAAATGCACTGTCCTCATCTCTTATCTCATAATCAAGCTCAAAAAGCAAGCTCTTATCACAAACCATCAGTATAAGATAAAGCGTAGTTAGCCTTTGCTGTCCGTCGATGACATTGTCGTCTTTATCAACAACAATATTGCCTATATAGTATCTAGCTTTTTCAGCATGCTCCAAATCTGCAATCAGTGTCAAAACTTCATCGCTTTGCCAAGCATATTCTCTTTGATAAAGCGGGATTTTAAATTTTTCTCCACTCAAATCTTTTATTGTAAATTCTTTAATGAATTTGTTATTATCGTACATTTAGTCTGCCCTTTTTAAATTTATTTTTTATCTCATCTTTAAAATATGTAGCGTCTATAAAATACTTTTTTTGCCCGGAATAAAGTTTATTATCTTTATCTTGTTTTAAATCTAATCCACCTATTTGACTAACTTTTCTTTTCAATTTATCTAACACGACGATTTTATTAGACGCAAAGGCTATTTCTACAAAACACTCTTTCATCTCACTTGCAACATTTTCTTTTGTTATCCTGTCATCTTTTAGCCGCAAATTTAAAAGTATAATCTGCAAACATTTCTCCACCTCATAGCTATCATCGCTAAATTTATCATGGTAAAATAGCAAAAGTGCTTTGTAAATTTTATTTAAATAGGCATTGCCACCCCAAAGTCTATCGTAGCATGTAAAGCTCTCATCCTTGGAAAGCTCTAAATAAAAATCGGCGTATTTTTGCAGGTATTTAAAAAAGGCAAGTCCGCCTTGGACTGATGATGTAAGCGTAAAATCGCTATGGTATTTGTCAAACAATATCTCGCTGTTTAAAAACTCGCTTTTAAAGTTAGTGTAAATATCAGCCCGCCTAAGCTCATTGCCCCATAGTTTGCCTCTTACGGCTGCTTTTATGATGGCGATTAGCCCCAAAACTTCGGTAAAGACATCTTTATCATTTATCTTTGTCTTAAGTGCATTTTCAAACTCCATCGCACACTCTTTTTGTCTGTTTTTTCTTTGCACAAATCTTATATGATGTCCTTTTAGTAAGTCCTTATCATCAAGCGATTTACCGCGTGTATTTTGAGAGTTAAAAAGCACAAAAGCTTCGTCTAAATCAGTCGTGGAGATGTAGGTTACAAGCACATTTTTATTAAGATAGTCTATAAATTTTTCGTCAATTTTTTTATCTTCTTTGTATCGATTTATAAGTTGCTTGTTCTTTTTTAATGCATCACCTGAATTTATATTGTCATATTCTAACTTCTCTTTTATAGAATTCTCCAAAATCAAATATATTGTTGTTAATCTTTGCTGTCCATCAACGATGTTTAAAATTTCATCATTTAAATTTTCTTTTTCTTTATGAAATATAACATTGCCTATTAGATAATTTTCTTTGCCAAGCTCCATTGCCAGTTTTATATCATCAATCAGCTCATTTACATTATCCTCACTCCAAACATAGGGGCGTTGATAAGGCGGTATCTTTAACTTTTTTTTAAAAAGATCACCGACATTACAACTGCCTACATCAAGTTGATCACTCATACTTTATCCTTTTAAAATTTTAGTTAAAATTATATCTCTTAGTTTCTTATAAATCTCAACCATAGCAAGTGTATCAAGATGACAGTATTTAAGCAGATTTTGCCTTACTCTCTCTATCTCTTTTGTATCTGTTTGATAAATTAGATTCGCATACTCGCTACTTGCATCTCCTCCATTTTGTATATCAAGCTCTTTATAGCTAAGCTCTTTATTATTTGGAAATAAAGCAGGCAGAACAGACTTGATAGAAAAGCTACCATGGAAGTTTTTATCATAGTATCCAATAGAACGAAACGGAACCAGTAGATCTATAAATCTTTCATTAAGGGCTAATAATTCATCTTTAAGATCGGGCAAAAGCTCTGCAAGCTCTTTTATTCTACTTTTCTCAAAGCTCATATTATAAGCCATTATCGATCCTTGCTTGGTTATTTTTTTAAGCATGTCTTTGGCTAGACTTTGCCTTGGATCATTTATCCCATCACCTAAAAATTCAAAGTGCTCTAATCTGCCATCTTCATGAAGGATATGAAGCGAGTATTGAAAGGTTACCTGAGCGTATGGTCTTTGGTGGTCAAATCTTGGAATAGCATCTTGAAAGGTTTCAAAGTCTAAGAAATTTATAGGATATTTTACATTAGAGATAAACTCATCTATTATGCTTTTATCTATATATGGACTATTATCATTTGTGCTTACTTGAAGTCTTTGAGTTTCTGTTAAGCTTATATCACTTTTTAAAATATCCTCATAGCTTACAATACCGTTATGATACATATCATATGCCTTGGTTTGATTGATGCGGTATAGATTTAATATGGAAATTTCAGGTACATCTTTAAAGCAGTGCTGTGAGAAGCTACACTCAAATGGATTATAGCATTGTGTTCCTATCTTTATATCAGGCTCATCTAGGCTTAGCATATTGTTTAAATTTGTTAGGTTATCTCTAACTTCATCTTGTTTGGCGATAACTATATTTGTTATATCTTCTATATGAAATAGCTCGTTTAAATTTATCTCTCCAACTCTTTCATAAGAGTTATCTATATGCATGACATAGGCTTTCTTAAGAGGCAAAACTGAGCTTATGCAATACCACTGCACGCTGATGTCGTCTATATGATAATCTTTTACACTAGTGCTTGATTTAACTTCGTAAATTTCATACTCATTGCCGTTTTTTACCAATATATCAGCCATAGCAAAAACACCATTTGATATAAATGTAGCTTCATAGATGATTTTTACTCCATTAGCTATAAGCTCTTTTGTCCTTTCTGCCATACATTCAAAGTTACTCGGATTAAACTCTATTAGGACTCCGCCTTTAAAATACTCTTGTGCAAGCCTACCTACTTCATTACCTATCTCAAATTTTGTATTATTGATACATTTATTTTCAAGGTCACGTCTAAATTTATAAAGCCATAAAGACTTTGGACACTGCAAACCTCTTGTGTATTGTGATTTAGATAGCATTTTAGTCCTTTTTGTTTTTTATAATTATAACAGGTTGGATGGACAAGAGAGTGTCTATTTATTTTATAGTATATTTATCTTACCCAAACCCCATATCACTTATATCTCTTTTTTTGGATATCTCTTTAGATCTGTTTAGTTTTAGCTTGAATAAGTTTCTAGCCTCCCTTTTAACCCAACCAACTCTTGAGATAATGTCAAATGACAGCTCTCTAAGGACATCAATCTTTCTTCTAAATCCACTGATGAATTTTGAAATTCTTGTTGTATTAGAGTTTGTTCTTTGAATACTGCTTCTAAGCCGGTTAATCTCTTGTCCAAAGTCTTGAATTCTTTGAGTAGTTCGTTTAATAATTCTATTCTCTCTTTCTCTTGCCTCTCTTTTATCTCTAATTCTTTTAATAACTCTTGCTCTAGTAGTATCATGATACATCCTTGTAGTAAAGATTTTAGTTTTATCATTTATTGTTGTTTGCCAGTTATATTTTGTTTTATATAAGTTTTCATATTTTGATTTGTTTGTTTGAGTTTTTTGTTTTCCGAATAGAGGCTGTAACTCCATATTGATATAAAAACTATCACTATAAATATTATCGCTGATAATATTTGATATATTTGAGTTTCTTCTTGGCTCTCTTGAAGATTGCTCTTGAAGCCAGTTGTTTCTTTTTTGTATTGCATTGTTAAGTTTTGTTTTGAGTCTGCTAAGCTCTTGATCTCTTTTTGACAGGCTTTGTTTGAATTTGATAATTCTAAATTTCTCAATTGCAACTCCTGAAAAGATGTCTCTAGGTTTGCATATTTCGTTTTCAAAGATGAAACTTCTTGGTTCTTGTTCGCCAGCATTATTTCCATCCCTTGTATCTTTAAACTCTTTTGCTCTTCTTTGTGTCTTTTCTCTGAGTTGCTCCAAGCTTGCAGTGTCTGTAAAGCTTTCATGAAACATATCTCCTTTAAATCTTTTAGCCTTTTTACTATTTGGTAGCTTGACTGATATATAGTCTTTTCCTATTCTGGTTACTTCTATATTGCTATTTTTAAGGGCTTTTAAGATGTCATCTCTACAGCTAAATTCATTATTGATTAATTTATCTACTAGTATCTTTTCAAGTTCTATATAATCCTTTATAGATTTTAATTCTTTCCTTGAGCCTTGAAGTATATGAGCTTTAACAGGGTCTTTTGGATCTGTAAAACCAAATTTAAAGTTTATGTAGTTTTGCCAAGAGTCTACGAGAGGTCTATCTACCCTATCATAGTATGGGTTAAAAGCTAGTCCTGTTATTAGATCTATCTTTGGAATGGCGAAATTTAGTTCAAGCCGCCCCTTGTCTATATGTTCTACCCATAAGATATTGTATCTATCTTTATCATTTCCAAATAAAAGAGTTTCAAATTCATCTATTATTGTTTGTTTTAAAGATAGATCAATATCTTTTTCTTCAAACGATAGACAGTCCATACATAGTTTTTGTTTTTTAGTTATGTTTGAAACTATATTTCTGGTTATAGCCTCATTTCCTTTTAAAACTCTAGCCGTTTGATCTTTGACTCTATGATTTAAAAGATAGTTAATTCCGGATATACTTCCGCCTTGTTTGTTAGAAAAGAATTTAACTAACAATTCTTATCCTTATCCAACAAACTATTTATAGAATTAGAAATTTCAATAATACGCTTTAAGACTATAGAGTCTATGCTTTTAGTTGTGTTAACATGTTTAGTTATCTGGTTGAGATTACTACCCACCCTTGAAAGTTGGTTAACCATAGCTTTATCGAATTTATGGATAGGGGGTTTGGAATAAAGGATAATATGTCTAATGTAGACAGATCTGCTTACACCTGACATGCTTGCTTTGAACTCTAGATTGTTAATTTCCGAGTCGTTTAGCCTAATGGTTATTCTATTAATTCGATTATGTTTTGCTTTCATTATATTACTTTTTGTCTAGAATTAGTTAAAAACTGAGCGATTGCAACAAGAGTAAATACTATACGAGAGTTCTTTGCGTCTCCTATCTTTACATACGATGGTAAACTTCTGCCATCTTTTATCCTGAGATCAAGAGTGGAAACACCTATACCAAGAGCTTTAGCAGTCTCTTGTCTATTAAGAGACTGCTTGCCTGGAAATTGACGTTCAAGACTTTGAAGAGTTTTTTCAAAAAAATCCATTGATTCCATTTAAATTCCTTTAATTTTTTATCTATTCAATATTAATTATAGTCGTTAGTATAATTCTTCAACAAAAAATATAAAAATTTATAAAAAAGACAATAGAATGTAGTAGTTTAAGGCAAATTAGGGTAATTTAGAATAAAAAATATTTTTATAGATAAAAGCAAGGCTATAACTTATCGATATTTAAAAACTGGTTGAGACAATATGTATATATTAATAGTTTACATATTAATATATAATCCATTTTACTAGTTTAAATATTTAGAATTCCAAATAATACATCTCAAAATAGTTTAAAATAGTCCAGAATAATATGCAATATAAAAATAAACAAAGGGGAAATAAAGGGGAAAAATACAAAAACCAAGAAACCTTAAAGCTTAAGAAATATCGGTAGAATAGGGGGTTTTAAAAGGGTTTTTATAAGGAAATGGCCCCGGATGCTGAATCAGAACCGGCTTGCATTAAACACTGTATTTTAGCCACTTTAAGCTTACTAAAAAAATGCTAGTGACTCACTTTTGACTCACTTTTTTTCGGAATAAAATGACATAAAATTTGAAATCTTTAGAAATAAAATGGAAAAAATAGGAAAAGTTTTTGTTAAAATTCACAAATTTTTCAATCGGTTTTCAAAAGATAAAATTACAAAAATAGGTTAAATCCCTAAGTTTAGGGTTTTAAATGATATGAAAAAAAATGATAGGTTTTTTATGTTTTATAAAATGCCGTATTTTAGGCACTTTTATATTTTATAAATTTAACTAAAATATCTTTTAGTATCTTAGATTAGTTGGCTATATATTTTTAGATTTAATTACAATGCTCAAAATTTTTCATATGTATTTTTTAATATTACTATTTTATTTTTATTAGTCCAGCAAGATACTAGTTCCGCGATTGTTGTTGTTTAATTCTATTTTCATTTTATCGCAACAATAAATAATGTTGTTGATAATTTCCTCTGCCGACAAAAATGAAAACTCGTTTCTTTTTTCAATGAATTCATTAATACAAACCGCTGAAACTGTCTCAATAAAATCAACAACT
>NZ_LIWR01000011.1 GCF_012978815.1 Campylobacter sp. RM16189
GTTTTTTGCCAAACAAGAAAAATTAAGCTTTTTTAATGATGATATATAATATGGAATTTTAAGTATAGATACAAACATTAGAACATTAGATGAAATAAATAAAGAACATTTAATACTAGATAGTAATTTTAATCGCTATTATGTAGCAAATGCACAAGACAGCATCAAACTCTATAATTCTTTAAATTTAAGATTTTATTTATAAAAACTTCTGCTTTAACTTTTTATTTAATGTAGTTTATCTGTCTTTTGAGTAGTTAAATTTTGATAGGAGTGATTTAAATTTGAAGATATCATAGCTTAAACATTTCTAATTATCTTAAAAAGGTTTAAGCAAAAATATTCCTTTGAGGTAAGTGTTTGGAACCTATATCCTTTTATACACTAACGTTAATTTTATTAAAGCTGCTAAAAAGCTCCAATATCTCTCTTCCTAATATATCAACTCCAAGCTCTTTTTGAGCTTTTACGAAATTAGTAAAAAACTCTTTGCTGATTTCATCTTTGTATGTT
This sequence comes from Campylobacter sp. RM16189, assembly GCF_012978815.1. Taxonomy (NCBI): domain Bacteria; kingdom Pseudomonadati; phylum Campylobacterota; class Epsilonproteobacteria; order Campylobacterales; family Campylobacteraceae; genus Campylobacter; species Campylobacter sp. RM16189. The sequence goes on from NZ_LIWR01000011.1 coordinate 514, forward strand.
TGGCTTTTTCTTACTACCTTTTCAGGGGTATATTTTTTTATTTTACTTTCACCCAAGTTGTTTGTTTGCTCTGCTTGATTATATCCAAGAAATTTTTCGGTATCCTCTTTAAATTTTAGCCATTTTGCTTTAAATTCCTCTATACTTAGATCCGATCTATCAAGAAGCTCGCTATCAAACATTGGAAGTCCTGCGATTTCAGTATCTTGTAGAAACTGCATTAGCTTTTTAGACTCTGCTTGCGATATGCTTTTGTCATATCCTAATGCTTTACCCCAAATAGTTACTTTACCCTCTTTATCCCAACCGCTCATATGCCAACCCCATAGCTTAACTTCTATTTTTCCTTCAGGTGTAATATTTGCCAAGTCTATAAAGGATTCTTTCATACTGTTTTTAATTTTTTTTACAGCCTTGTCGGCATCGCTATCGGTTTCATAAATTTCTATAGGGCTAGTGGATTTTATAAAATCCACTAAATCCTTTTGTGACACATTGTCATTGTTTTTCTTAAGTTTCATCTTTTCGATAACATTCTGCGTATGTTCTTTGTTTAAATTTGTTACTTCTGCAATGCCTGCTACTTTGTCATCTTGTATTTGCGTTTCTTCTTTGTGAGCTTTTTTATCAGACATTACTATAATGTTGTTGCTATCGGTATGATTTATAAAACTATTAACATTGGTAAAATCCATTTTACCTATCATTTTAGTTCCTTTGAAATTTATAAAACACTCTGTATTCATATCGGCTAATGTTAAATTTTCTTAAGTCTTTTAAGCTGTAATAACCGGTAGTATTGATTTAAAATATCTATTAAGCATGAAATCATCATAAACAAATCTTAAATTTTGTCGATATATCCTGAATGTCTTTTAAAAGGATTTAAATGGATATTCTACTAAAAAACAGCTATGACATTAATGTTATGTTTTTGAAACACAAACAAGAACAAATTTCAACTTCTAAACTTACTAATAATGAACTTATAAAAGTAAGTAACGAAACACTAAGCAAAGATGAATATATAAGCAGACAAAACGATCTTTTAAAATCTGCTACCGATATACTAATGCAAAACTCTCAAGCCTATTTATATAAAGGCGGCTTGGATATGGTAGGCGACATGGGCGTAGGATATGGCGGTCAAAGCAGTTATTATAACAATATGCCCGCATGGGCGAAAGTTTTGAATTCAAATAGAATCACTAGAGAAGAATATAATAAGCTCGGTATGAGCCATGAGAGTTACGGATACGGCTTTTCTATCGGTTTATCAGAGTCATCAACTCGTTTAGAGCAATTTACCGATAGTGGATATTTTAAAGGAAACAAATCAGATAATATCTTAGAATACAAGCAAAATTTAAATCAATACGCAAAAGAAAAGACTATAAAAACCCAATACGGTGACGTAGAGGTATTTTTAGACTTATATGGAGATAACGATAAGCTAGGCATAGGTAATTTTAGCTCAAATGCTTTACTTTTTAACTTTGACAGTAACGCAGACGGAATATTAAATTCAAGCGATAAGCTGTTTAGTAAGCTTAAGGTAAGAGGATATGATAAAGATGGAAATGAAAAGATAGCAAATTTAAGCGATGTTACTAAAGGTATAGATTTAGCTCAGTTTATTAAAAAAGAGATAAATACCGACATAACAAGATCATGGGTAGATGATATAAATGCTTCTTTAAGAAAATTAGGCAGAAACGAAGTTGATACTTCAAAAATAGATAATCGTATGTTTTATTATCAAGATAACCCCTACACCGTATTTGCACCGGAGAGTAGATACAAAAAGGCGGAAGCCGATAGTATTAAGAACTTTTTTGATGCATACGCAAATAAAGACGGATGGGTAGATCTAAGAAACAATAACATATTTAACAAAGATAGCGGATTTAATAACTTTGCTTATGAAAAGGTAGGATTTGACGGAAAGCTAAAGCTTAGCGAGTTTAATCCTATAATAGAATCAGACACTCCTAAAGATAAAGACTTCTCATACACAGGATATCAAAGAAGTAGCTTTATGAAGTTTTATAACGATTACAATAAAGAGCTTGACGCTCACACTAAAGATATAGAGTGGCTAAGTAAGAATTTAAAAGATTACAATGTAGAAAACTCAGATGAGCTAATATCTAAACTAAAAGATAGTAAATCATCTTATATGCTTGCTATGGAAAATGAGTTTAAGAAAGCTACGGGATTAGAATTTAGCATATCAAATTTAGAAAAGGTAAAAAGAGCCTTTGAATCAGATAGTAATAAAGCCGCACTATCATTAAACGATAGCGATAGCGTAATAGCTATGAGAATGAATAGTAACGGAACCATAACCTTAAAATTTGATAGCGGTAGAGAGATAGACGTAAGAGATCTATATACCGATACGGGCAGATTAAATACTTCAGGAGATAAAAGAGCAAGCATAAACCTTGAAGCTAAGAATATGAGTAAGGAAGAGTTAAACAGCCTTGACTTTGAAACCATAGCTATTAAACAAGATGATAAATTTGTAAGTCTAAAAGAGCTTGGAGCGACAGCGATAAGTAAGATAATGAAAAACAATGAATTAAGGTTTTTAATACATCTAGCTGATAACAACATAATAAGCTCAAATGAGCTATACAATATCTCATATCTTAACCATACTCTAAATAGCAATGATAAACAGATACAAGAAAAGGATAGATTTTATAAGAGAGTGGATGTGAGGGTGTGAATTTTATTTGTTTAATAAAAAATAATATTTTTTAAAGTAATCCAAAAGGTTGCTTCTGATAAAACCAAAAAAATCACTATACTCTTTTTGTAAAAAGCTTGGACTTTGTTTTTTTACAAACAATAGATACATTTGATTAAGATGACTGTTTTTGGGATAGTTTTATCTATCCCATGTTTTTTATTTTTTACTACTAAGATTTTTAGCAATTCGAGGGGTGGACACGACACCTAGGCAAGATATAGACATAAATCTATCTTGCTGTTGTTATTTATTTTTCTACTAAAGTACTATTCAAATTATAAGAATTAAATGTATCTTTTAATCCCTTATTCTTAAATTCTTAACTCCTAAAGCATCTAATATCTGCAAAGCAAATGCAAAGCTAAATTTACCCCTGCTTATCTTATTTGCTATATTCATTCTATTATCCTCTACGCCTTTTTCTTTTAATAAAAGAGCTAATGTTTGATAATCCATATTCTTTCTTGCTATTTCAGATTTTATTATATTTTTTGCTTCTTGAAAATAATCCATCTCATACCTTTCTTGAAATTTAAATAATTATAGTACAAATGGTACTATTTGTCAATATATTATATCTTTTAATATATATTTATACTTTAAAGTGTTGACTCTAAATACTGTATACGATATAATCCGTTCACAAAAAGTATATATAAATCTTGATTAGTTAAAACAGATAGCGAAATTAAAGAATAAAAAGGATTTAAAATGCAACACTTCCTCCTCTCATCTAAAGCTAGAACGGTATCGGTTAAAAAGATAGCTTCTATGAATGAGAAGGATTGCTATGAGTATTTTAAATCGATAAGATGGAGCGATAATAAAGGTAATCCTATTTGTCCAAGTTGTGGAAGTGTAAATAGTCATTATTTTATAGAAGGCAGAATGCAGTATCGTTGTAAGGATTGCTTTCATACTTTTAGCGTTACTAGCGGAACTATATTTCACTCTCATAAGTTAGACTTTAAAACAATACTACTAGCTATAGTGATATTTACTAATGCCACTAAAGGTATTTCATCACTTCAACTTAGTAGAGATTTAGATGTTCAGTATAAGACCGCTTGGGTTTTATCTCATAAGATTAGAGAAAGCCTTATGGAACATAAACCTAATGAGAAATTTCAAGGAATTTGTGAAATGGATGGAGTCTATGTCGGAAACTATATAAGACCTGCTAATAATATAAATGATAGAATAGATAGACGTAAAGCTTTTAAACCTAACAAGAGGGTTATTGTCTCACTTCGAGAAAGAAACCTTAAGGGTAAAGGCGCAAGTAAAACAAAGACTTTTGTTCTTAAAAGCGAGAACAATATTGATATAAATAAAATAGCTAAAAATCATATTCTAGCAAATTCCCAAATTCATACAGATGAAAGTTCGGCTTATGATGATTTATTAGCCCATTACGATTTAAAAAGAGTAAATCATCAAATAGAGTATAGCGGAGTAAATGGAGAGAATAATAATCAATCGGAAAGCTTTAACTCAAGATTTAGACGTATGCAGTATGGACAGCTTTATAGAATAGGCGTTCTTTATCTTTCAAACTATGCTAATGAGATAGCATATAGAGAAGATACCAGAAGGCTAGATAATAGATCCATAGTGGATGATATTTTATCAAGATGCTTGGCTAATAATAGCATATCTAATGAATTCTGTGGATATTGGCAGGGTAATAAGAGAGTAGCTGAAAGACTTGGAGCTTAAGATATTTTATAGTGTTTAATTCCATCTACTTCAAAAGAGTTTAAAATATTTCTCATTTCCATATTTCTTATTGCAGAATAGATATTCTTTCTATACTCCACTATCTCTTTACTGCTTTTATTACTGCCAATTGATACATAATCGGTTATCTATTTAACGTTGCTAGGTTTTTCTTTTATACACTCTATTATCTTTCTACTAAGCTCTCCACGAGAAAAACGTCTATTATTAGTAATGTTTTTAGTTTTTATATCGTTTATATTATAGTTTGGATCAAATATCATAATGGCTTTACTTATAGTAGATAGTTCATCTTGTAACTCAGTTATCATCTCTTGATAATGTTTTATCTGTCCTTTAATTTCAGAATGTTTAGATACAAGAGCTGATATTACGTGAGTTTCTACTCGCTTCGCTCCTAGCTTTTCAAGAACTGCCATAACAAATCCTTTAAAGTAAATGTTTTTATAGCTTAAAAAGAAATGTCTATTATTTAAAAGCCATTACAGAATCTTAGCCTCTTTTATGATGAAAGTCTTGTGCATTTGCTACATAATAGCGATTTTAATAGCAGTTTAAGATTTGAAAGTATATCAAAAATAAAATCTGATAAAAAAGTACAAGATTATTTTGAAAATATTAAAAAAATGTCAATTGCTTGGATGACAAAGCTATATGTTATGACTTAACACATTCTTTAGGAAATTTTCTCCAAGATGGTGATTTAATAAATGAATTGAATAGCACAAAAAAAGAAGTTATTGCTGGTGATTTTATTATTTCAAGACTGCGCTCATATTTGAAAGAATTTGCAGTAGTACCAAAAAACATAGAAAAACAAATAGTATCTAGTGAATATTTGGTTTATAGACCAATAAACAACGAATTATCCTCGAATACTCTACTGGCATTTTGCCTGACGAGAGACGTTCAAAATATTTTAAAATTAAGTCAATATGGCACAGAGCATCCAAGATTTTATGATTTTGTTTTCAATGAATTACCAATTCCAATAAAAATAGTTGAAAACAACAGTTTAATAAATCAATGTGTTCAAAAATCACAAAATTATATTCAGAAATCAAAGGAATTATATCAAGAGGCTTCTAATATAATGTTGGAATATTTAAGATCTAACGATTGTGAACCAAAACACAGCATTGAATATACAATAAAAAATTTAGAAAGTATTATTAATCTCAATAGGTTAGATTCAGAATATTTTCAACAAAAATATTCTGATATTGAAAACAATCTTTCAAAATTTAAGTCTCAAGAAATTGATAAAAATGCAACATTAAAAAATAATAATTTTATTCCAAACAAGAACGAAAGATACATGTATATAGAACTCGCCAATATTGGAGCAAATGGATATATTGCAGGATGCGAGGAATACTATGGATCAGAATTGCCTACTCGTGCTAGAAGGCTAATTAACAAAGGAGATGTGTTAGTTTCGTCTATTGAGGGAAGTTTGCAAAGCTGTGCGATAGTAACAGAAAAATTTGATAGAGCAGTATCTTCTACGGGGTTTTATGTTTTATCTCCAAAAAAAGAAATGATTACATCTGAATGTTTAATGGTTTTATTAAAATCATATCCGATTCAATCATTGCTTAAAAAGGGATGTTTGGGTACAATTCTAACTGCTATTACTAAAGATGAGTTTATGAAAATACGAATCCCTGGGATAGACGATAAAGTTTCAAAGCTAATCACTGAAAAAATCAAAAGGAGTTTCAAATTAAGGAGTATGGCATATCAATCATTAAATAATACAGTTAGAGAAATTGAAAAAATACTGAGTTAGTTTTTAATCTATTTTTATTTTGTGCATTTGCTACATAATAGCGTAGATAATCCGGCAATAAACTTATTTCTAAGTTGCGGTTTTAAAGAAGAGTATAGAACAACTGAATATGTTATGTTAAAAAAGGTGTTGGTTGATTAAGAAATTTATACATCTTAGATCTTTAAAAATAGTTATTCTAACTTTTTCTATCTTTTTCCTTTTTTAAACTAATTTATTCTAAAAAATTCCCAAAAAAAGTGAGTCAGATGTGAGTCACTTAAAAATTTAATTAAACAAAATCCCTATAATACGGCACTTAATAGACTTGTTCTGTTCCGTCCTCCGCAACCAAATCCCAATTTTATCGATGTTTGAAAGCCCTTAAAAACTTACTTAATTTTTGCTGAAATTACATTGATTAGAAAATTTAGTATTCTAAGCTTTAATCCAAAATTTTTTATGTTTTGAGATTTCCATTGGCAGCACATTAAATTTCTCTTTAAAAATCTTACTAAAATGCGCCAAGGATCTATATCCTACGATACTAGCCGCCTCTTTTACGCTCACATCGTTTCTCATTAAAAGCTCTTTAGCGTTTTTAAGTCTCTCTTCTTGAAGCATGCCATAGATAGTATTGTTAAAATGCTGTTTAAAGCCTTTTTTGAGTTTAAATTCATTTATGGCACAAATTTTGGCAAGCTCTTTGATTGACGGTGGATTTGACATATTTTTAAGCAAAATTTCTCTAGCTTTTTTTATCGCAGCTATGTCATGTTCGCATAAATTTAGCCCTTTGCAGCACTCGTAGTTATCGCAAGCCGAAAAACTTTTATATATCATCTCCAAAATTTTAGCCTCTATAAAAATTTCTCTCATTTTGCCCTTATATATATGCGAATTTTCTAAGTCTTGAAGGATGAGTTTTTGAGTTAAATTTGTAGAGCTTGTTTTTATACTTGCAGGCTCAAGGCTGTTTATCTCGTTAAATAAAGGAAAATCGCTGATTAGTTCATTGTCTATAAATATACACTGACTCTTAAATCGCTTTTTTCGCTCATAGGTTACTTTACCCTTAAAAGGCTCTTTTATAACTCCTATCCAAGCATCATTTGGTTTAAAGATATTATTTGTGCTATTTTTTTCGTAATTCATACACACCGAACTGTTGCCTGTATTAAAATAGACAAAAGAGTATTTGCCTATGTCTGCGGAGTTAAAGACCTTGTAATCATCAAAATACATATCAAACATTCCGTAACCAAAACCGTTTGCGTTATTAAATATCTGTATGTTTAAGATCATCTCATTTGTTTTTAGGCTTAAATTTTTTAAGCAACGCTCGTTTCCACCCCAAGTCTCGTTAAAAAATTGCTCTAGCTCAGAAAAACTACTCATAAAATCCCTGCACCGTTAAATTTAATCCCTTTACCATTAAAAAGTAATAGTAATAATTATCAAATTATAGTAGCATTAAGCTTGAATAACTTTTAAGGAGTTTTGAATGAGCTTAAATCATATAAAATTTGTCGGAATTATCTCAGTTGCAGCGAGCGTTTGTCTGTTTGGAGCTGACTCTGTTTCTTTAAAAGAAGTAACGGTTTCAGCCAATAAAATGGAGGAAAATATCAAAGATATCCCTCAGAGCATAAGCGTGATAGATGAAAACGAGATAGAAGAAAAGCGTATAAAGGATACTGACAGCATCATGCGCCAGATTCCAAACCTAAGTGCCGAGCATTTTATCTATAAAACAAGAGTAAATTTTCGCGGCATAAATCACTCCGATTTTACTAATTCAAATCCGGTTACCATATATATAGACGGTATTTCTACGAGCAATAATATGGGCAATTACAACTCTATTTTAAACAATGTCGAGAGAGTTGAAATCTTGCGCGGACCTCAAAGCACGATTTATGGCAAAGATTCAATCGGAGGTGTTGTAAATGTCGTATCAAAACCGCCTAAAAACGAGTGGAGCGGCGCTGTAGGAAGCGAATACGGATCATATAACTACATGATGGGAAATTTTAACGCAAACGGTGCGCTAATAGATGATGTTTTATTCTTAAATATCGGAGGATACGCTTCAAAGGATGACGGCTGGATAACAAATGAGTATAACGGCGATAAAAAAGCCAATAAAACAAACGATCATAAATTTGATCTAGCCTTTACGCTCAAGCCCACAGATAGGCTAACCACGCGCTTAACTTTGGTTGAGGAGAGGTCTAAAGAGCATTTTTATCAAGGAGGAACAGGATTTTTTGGCACTATAGATTTAAAGGATGCCAAAAAAGCAAATTTTGAAGGACCTACATATAGCTTGGTTAAAACTTTTTCTCAAGCTTTTGGAGTCGATTATGAGTTTGATAGAGTTAAATTTTCGTCCGTAACTACTCATAAGAAATCAAAAGCAAATGGAATTTACGATAGCGACTTTACTTATGCTCCGTTACTTCCTTCTAATGGATTAATCCAGTTTCAAGATGTGCATTTAGATACTTTGTCTCAAGAATTTAGGCTTGCGAGTATAAATGCCGATAAATTTAAGTGGGTTAGCGGGCTTTATTTCGAGCGTGAAAAGACTGAAAACAAAAGAATGGGTCAGCAGTTTAGTCAAGGCGGAATGAAGATGGAAATGGACGCTCCTGCAACGGTAAAAGGCGATACTGCAGCGGTCTTTGGACAAGGAACTTATGAGCTAACGGATAGCTTTTTATTAACGCTTGGAGGAAGATTTCAAAAGATCAAAAAAGATATAGATATGGCGGCTTTTATGACTCCTCTTGGTATGCCTAAAGGTGCTCCTATAAATACTTTAAACGATTCTAAAACTTGGAACAAATTCCTTCCTAAAGCAGGACTAACCTATAGGATAAATGATGATTTGAGTGCGTTCTTATCATATTCTCAAGGTTATTTGGCGGGCGGATACAACTACTACGCATTTATCAAAGAGCAAGCTTTCGATGCGCAAAAGAGCCACAACTACGAGATAGGGCTTAGAGGTAACGCCTTTGATAATCGTCTTAGATTTAGCATATCGGCATTTCATATGGATATCAAGGATATACATCTATACTCTATTTTGCCGGGAGGAATATTTGTTACAAGTAATGGAGGAGAAGCAAAAAGCGACGGAATCGAGCTTGAAGCCTTTTATAGAGTTAGTAATGAGCTTGATATAAGCGGAGCGTTGGGCATAAATAAGACCAAATATAAAGAGAATATCCAGTATCCAAATGCGGTTAATAAAAGGATAGAAAATACTCCAAATTATACTTTAAATTTGGGCGTAGCTTACACTCATCCTAGTGGATTTTATACAAGAGTTGATCTAAGAGGAAATGGCGATAAGTATTTTGATGCTGAGAATAAATTTAAGCAAAAATCTTGGATGACCGCCGATATTCGTGCCGGATATAGGCTTAAGGCCTTTGATATCTATGGATACGTAACAAATATCACAAGCAACTCTCACGTCGTAACCTTCATGCATCACGGAGGCATATCGGGGATGAATCACTTTGCCGATCCAAGAAGATTTGGCTTAGGTGTTAGATATTCATTTTAAACTTCAAATTTGGGCTTGTTGTTTATAAGCCCAAATTTCTGCTTATAGCGGATTAAATTCGCTCAAATAAAATTAAGGAATTCCCATGAAAGAAAAGCAAGGAGATTTAACAAGGATCATCGAGCCTGTTGTAAAAGAGATAAAGCTAGGCATGATCTTAGCAAGCATCGCATCTATCTGCTATGTGCTCGCTTTTAGTATTTTTGCTTTTGTCATCTCGTATCTTGCAAATGCGGAGATAAACTATACTTTGCTGTCTGTAGGCACAGGATTTATCATAGCTGAATATCTTTTGCGCTCAAACGCCTTTAGAGTATCTCACGTGGCAGCCTTTAAGCTTGAGCAAATTTTACGCACCAAGCTTTCTGAGCATATAGCGGCGATTCCTTTCGGAGAGGTTATAACCAAAGGAAGCGGCAAGCTTAAAAAAAGCATGCTTGATGATGTGAAAAATTTACACTCTTTTGTAGCAGACACTACTCCTATGCTGGCAAGAGTGGCCGTAACTCCTATTGCATGCCTAATCGCACTTGGCTTTTTTGATCTAAGGCTTTTGGTGCTTAGCCTCACTTTGGTTTTTGTAAGTGCGGCTGTTATGAGTATGGCTTTTAAAGATAATGCAAAATATAGAAAAGAGTATGACGATAACCAAGCGCTTATAAACGCGTCTATTATAGAATTTGTTCAAGCTATGCCGGTGGTTAGGACATTTAGTGACGGCGCAAGCTCCTTTAAGCGCTATAACGATGCTCTTAACGCCTACTGCAAGAGTCTTAAGGAGTGGATAGCTCTGACGACTACCGCTTCAAGGGTTGCTATAATGCTTGCTAGTCCGATTATAACTCTTGTTGTTGTGGGTATAGCGGGTAGTTATCTTTATATGAATGGCAGTTTGGAATTTGGCAAATTTATAGGAGCGTTGATACTTGCAGCAGGCATTATAGAGTCGATGATGCCGCTTATGTGGGTAAATAATTTTGTTCAGCAGTCAAGGGCGGCAGCAAGCGGAATTTTAGAAATTTTAGATATAAAGCCTCTTAGAATTTCAGACTCATTTAAAGAGCCAAGAGATAGTTTCGTAGAGTTTAAAAACGTAAGCTTTAAATATGAAACAAGAGAGGAATTCGCCCTTAAAGAGGTTAATTTCAAGGTTGAGGTCGGGAGTGTAACGGCGCTTGTTGGCCCAAGCGGAGCGGGCAAAAGCACGGCAGCTCAGCTGATACCTAGATTTTGGGACGTTAATGAAGGAGAAATTTTAATAGGAGGAGTTGATGTAAGGCAAATTGAGCCTATGAAGCTAATGAATTTCGTATCTTTCGTATTTCAAGATACATTTTTGTTTAACGACACCGTGTATGAAAATATCTCAATGGCAAAGCCAAATGCAACAAGAGATGAGGTGATAAGTGCCGCAAAAGCAGCGCAAATTCATGAGTTTATAGAGACTTTGCCAAATGGATATGATACTATTTGCGGTGATAGAGGTGCAAATTTAAGCGGAGGGCAAAAGCAGCGCATAACCATAGCTCGCGCAATTTTAAGAGATGCGCCTATCATAGTGCTTGATGAGGCGACTGCATTTGCAGACCCTGAAAACGAAGAGAAGATCATCAAAGCCATTTCAAATCTCATAATAGGCAAAACCGTAATCATCATAGCTCACCGTCTATCAACTATTAAAAAAGCCGATCAGATCGTAGTTTTTGATAAGGGAAAAGTGGTAGAAAACGGACTTCACGAAGAGCTTTTAGTAAATGAGAATTTATACTCCAAGCTTTGGGATAGCTATACGCAAACTCAAATTTGGAACATCCACAAGGAGTCCAATCATGAATAAAGATATCAAATTCGCTTCTATAAAAGAGCTTTATAAGATGTTTTTAGAGATTGCAGGCTCGTATCAAAAAGAGTATAAAAATAGCCTTTATTCAGGCGTCGTAGCTATAGTATCCCAAGCTGTTTTGCTCTGTTTGTTTTACCCTCTTCTTGTTTTTGCTTATCAGGGGGATAAAAGCTCTTTAAATTTCGTTGTTTTAGCGATGATAGCCGTGCTTATAGTATTTATGGTGGCTAAATTTAAAAGCTCTCATTATGATCATGCGGGCACCTTTGTGGATGTAGGATACGATCTTCGCTTAAAGCTTGGAAAAAAGCTAACCTCAGTGCCTCTTGAAAGCCTAGCTAAATATAAGACCGGCGAGCTAAACGCCGTATTTGCAAGCAATGTTGATTCTGCGGTAATGTTTATGAACATGATACCTCTTATGTTTTTAGAGCCGCTTTTGATCTGCTCTTTTGTTATCATCGCCACTCTTTTTGCAAATTTAAAGATCGCTCTTATACTTATTGTGATGTTGCCTCTTGCTATCCCGCTTTATAATCTAAAACGTAAGATGGCAGTAGAAGATAAAAAGAAATTTATGACGGCAAACGCGTCTCTTGAATCAAGCATAATAGAATATATCCAAGGTATAGGCGTGCTTCGATCCGTAAATTTGATCGGCAAAAACTCAAATAAGCTACAAAGAGAGATAGAAAACGTAAGGCAAATTCAGCTTGATGAGATGACGGGATCAAATTTGCCTATTTTGCTAACAGGAAGCTTGATCATATTTACTACTTTGTTAGCCGTTTTTGTGGGTGTTTATCTTAATATAAGCGGTGAAATTTCGCTTGGTCTTTTTGCGGCCGTGTTGGTTATCCTTCCAAGGCTAAATGAGCCGTTTTCGATACTTTTAGTGGTGGCTAGCGTTTTTGACGTTAGCGAAAACGGTTTTAGGCGCACGAAAGAAATTTTAAATATGAAAGAGCTTGAATTTTATCCGCCTATAACGATACCAGAAAAGTTTGATATCGAATTTAATGAGGTTGATTTTGCCTATTTTGGTAGCGATAAAAACTCTCTTAATAGTGTTAGTTTCAAAATTCCCGCCAAGAGCATGACCGCTATAGTAGGAGCCTCTGGAAGTGGCAAGACAACGGCTATAAAGATGCTTATGAGGTATGCCGACGCGCAAAAAGGGGAGATAAAAATAGGCGGAGTAGATATAAGGAGTATAAGGCAAGAAGAGCTTATGAAGTGCCTATCGGTGGTATTTCAAGATGTCTATCTCTTTGACGATACGGTGCTAAACAATATCCGCATGGGCAGAGCAAACGCGAGCGATAAAGAGGTAGCAAATGCAGCCAAAACGGCACTTTGTGACGATTTTATCTCAAGGCTTCCCAAAGGCTATGAAACTAGAGTAGGCGATATAGGCGGAAATCTCTCAGGCGGAGAAAAGCAGCGTATCAGCATAGCCAGAGCGATACTAAAAGACGCTCCTATAGTGATCTTGGATGAGCCTACCGCAGCGCTTGATACCGCAAGCGAACTTGCGGTGCAAAAGGCTATTGATACTTTAGTAAAGGATAAAACCGTCATAGTCATAGCTCATAGGCTATCTACCATCGTCGCGGCTGATCAAATTTTGGTCTTTGATGATGCAAATTTGGTTGAAAAAGGCTCTCATGAAGAGCTTTTAAGCGCAAAGGGTAGATATTACAGCATGTGGCAAGCTCAGCAAAATGTAAAAATTTGGCATGCTAAAAATAAAGATGCGTAATAAAAATTTAATAAATTGCACTTTGGCCAAGGTATGCTTAATAAATTGCCAATACGACCTTATCTTGCGCATAAAATTTAAGCTATCTATAAGGCAGGGCTTTGAATTTGCCTATTAAAATTTTAAATTTCAAAGCCCAAATCGCCTTTTTGATAATCTCTTTAAATATGGCTCAATACATAAGCGTCGGGTTTTTCTCCGAAAGCTTGGCGGCCATACTTAGGCAAGACGGACTCAGCTTAAAAAAGATAGGCGCGGTATATTTTATAGGATTATTTTATGGATTTAGATTTTTGTGGGCGCCGTTTGTGGAATTTGCGGTCGCAAAAATGGGTGGAGTTTATAAAAATTTTATCGTAGTTATCTTAACTCTGATGATAATCTCTCTTGGTATAACTTCATTTTTAAACGTGCGAGAAAATTTAGGCTTTATCTTGATTATGGCGGGTCTTCTTGGCTTTTTATCGGCTACTTCGGCTATCGCATCAAGCGCTTTGATTATCAAAATTTCAACTCCTCAAAATTTGGCAAGCGCAAATTCGCTAGGAGCTAGTGGAAATTTTATCGGGCATGTTTTAGGAACCGGCGTTACGCTCATAATATATGCAAATTTCGGCTGGATAGCTTCGACTCTGTTTTTAGTCTTTCTTACGCTTATCGCGCTTTTTATGATTATAACCTTTAAAGAGCTGCCAAGAGAGCTTGAGAAAAGTCAAAACCATGTAAATTTTAAGAACATGGCGATGTTTTTTAAAGATAAGAAATTTTGGCTAAGCGTGCTGATGCTTCAAGGTGTGGGTGTTTGCATGTCCTTTGGGCTTATTAATCCCATACTGGTTGATAGCGGAAGAGGGTTAGATGAAGTTGGAAAGATAGTTCATATATACGGGCTTTGCGGTGTTTTGTTGGGTAGCGTTATCGCAAGCTATCTTATAAATAAATTAGGTAGTATCAAAACAATAATTTTAGTTACGCTCATCCAAGCTGCGGGGATTTTAACTCTGCTTTTGCCTATTTTAGGATATACGAATTTCATAGTTTTGGTTTTGGTGTGTCAAATTTGTTTTGCCGTATATACTGTAGGCGCCGTAAGTGTCTCAACTATGATCATGAGAAAGGCGACAAAGCATCCGGCAAGTGAGTGCGCTTTGCAAAGTAGTATAAGCATGTTGTTTCAGTATATATCCTTTGCTCTTGGCTTTGTTATCGCCTCTTTTGTGGGGTATAAAGCAACGGTCGTTTTTTCGTCTATTATTTGCATCGGTGTCTTTTTCTATATTTTAAAATTTAAGAAATTTATCTAACTAAATATTATTTGGTATCAATTTATCTTAAACACAAACATCCTGCAAGAGTTTCTAATTGAAGGAAATATCCTCATGATCCTTGCTCTAAGGCTCCAGCGATCTTTATACATACTCATCATAACGCCCGTGCTTAGATGTTTTATCGCGGTTTTATCCCACTCTTCAACCTCACTTGGATCTTCTATACCCATTTTAAAAACTACGGCTTTTTTCATAAATTTAAGCGTATCATGCTTCCTAGAATCCATCTTTGCGGCAAAATTATTTATAAGATCAAGCGCGACTATGCCTTCAAACCTCCTAGCTAAATTTAAAAAGAACTCTTTAAAAACTTCTTTTTCAAAATACATCGCAACGCCTTCAAGCACAAATGCAAATTTCGCATTTGGATGTTTTGCCTTAAGCTCATCCATCCAAGCGGTCTCTAGCATGGAGCTAGCGATATTAAAATTTCGTTTGGCTTTTGGTACAAGGCTATCTCTAAGTGCAGATACATCGGGCAAATCAAGGTCGTAAAAGATAGCATTAGGGCAGATTTCTTCAAGTCTAAGGGGTCTTGTGTCAAGACCTGCTCCAACTTGCACAATAACGATTTCATCGTTGTTTTTAGTGAATTCTATAAGTGCGTCATCAAAAAATTTAGCCCTTATGATAACTCCTATACGGCTTAAATCGCTTGAATCAAATTTTGCAAAATCATAATCTATATTCTTAACTATCTCTCCTGAAAACTCATCTTTTAAAATCGGCTCTTTTACTTCGTTTTCAAGGCTTCTAAAATACAAATTTATAAGCAGAGTTTCCGAGATGTCATCGTTAAAAGCAATCTTTTGCATATCTTTAACCTTTATAATAATTTGTATCAGTATTATAATCAAAAATATTTTAAAATTTAATTATCGTTTCAAGAAAACTAAAAAAGCAAATTTATCCTAATGTCTATAAAACAACTATTTGTTGAAAATATAAAATTTATAAATTGTTTATAATTTTAGTTTAATCTTTAATTTTAAACAAAACAGGTATAATTCTTACAAATTTAATTATAAAGAGAAAAAATGGATAGAGTTGAACAAGCGATTGCCGATATAAGAAACGGCAAAATGGTAGTAATGGTCGATGATGAGGATAGAGAAAACGAAGGCGATCTTGTCTTTGCAGGTGCGTTTAGCGATACGCAAAAGGTAAATTTTGCCATAACTCACGCTAGAGGTGTGCTTTGTCTTGCGGTTTGCGAGGAGATAGCAAAGAGGCTTGAACTTGATCTGATGGTGAGTAAAAACACCTCGTGCCACGAGACGGCCTTTACCGTTACGATAGATGCAAAGGCGGCTACAACGGGAGTTAGCGCTTATGAGCGCGATATGACGATACGTTTAGCCACAGATCATACTTCTAAGCCTGAAGATTTCGTAAAGCCGGGGCATATCTTTCCTCTTATAGCCAAAAAAGGCGGCGTGCTAAGCAGAACAGGTCACACAGAAGGCTCGGTTGATCTTTGCAAATACGCAGGAGTGACGCAAGCTGCGGTGATTTGCGAGATCGTAAAAGATGATGGAAATATGGCAAGAAGAGCCGATCTTGAGGAGTTCTGTAAGAAATTTGGGCTTAATATGGTCTCGGTTTCAGAGTTGGTTGAGTATAGGCTAAAGCATGAGAGTTTAATAGACATAAAAGAAAAATCAGATGCTAAGATAGCTGGCTTTAATGCCGTTAAATACGACATAATCGACCATAAAGACCAAACGCATTTTGCATTTGCATTTGGCGAAATAAACAAGCGTGCAAATGTAAAATTTCACAAAACCGCAAGCGATATCGAGCTTTTGACCTCGGCTAAATTCGAAGATCTTTTAAAATCGATCAAGTATCTAAGCGAAAACGGTGGAGTTTTGGTATTTTTGCAAGATGAAAAAACCTGCGACAGCACTATAAAAGACTTTGGCATCGGAGCTCAAATTTTAAGAAAGCTAGGAGTTGAAGAGATCGAGCTTCTAAGCTCAAGCAAAAACCGAGAATTCGTAGCTCTTGGCGGATTTGGTCTTGATATAGTGGAGTATAAAGAGCTTAATTAAGCTTAAATTTGCAAAACCAAGGAGGCTTTTTGCAAAAGGTGATTTTCACTCTGTTTTTCTTGTTTGGGACGATTTGCGTTTGGTTTTATTACGCTAGCGGCGATGTTAAATTTCTGGTTTTGGCGGGCTTTTTGCTTGCTAGCTTTTTGATATATCTGCTTGCCGGCAATAAAGCACAGAACAAAAATGATGTAGAGCGAGCCTTTGCAAAGACTCCAAATCTGGGGCTTTTGCTCGTAGATGAAAGCGGAATAATCAAATTTATAAACAAAAAATTTGAGCAAATTTTTAATCTTGAAAGCAAAATATACTATGAGCGAGAATTTAACTCTCTCGTTTTAAATTCCAAAGAGCTTGAGTGCTTAAAAAGCTTTTTAAATCTTAAAAACCACCCTCACGAAAACCAAAATTTCATCGTCTGTATCGATAAAATTTTTTACCGATTAAACGTCTCAAGCGTGCTTGAGGGCGGAGTTAAATTTGACGGATTTATCATCACAGCAAGCGATGTGACGCACGAAAGAGAGCTTGAAGAAAAACAGGCCGAGCACCACAGAATGCTCATATCTAACGCAAAGATGGCGGTTGTGGGCGAGATGATAAACTCCATATCTCATCAGCAGCGCCAGCCTCTTAGCTCTATCTTGCTATCGCTTGAAAATATCGAAGACTGCTTAAATGAAGCCAAATTTGACGAGACAAGAACTCATCTAAGTCGCTGCAAAAACGGGATCAGGCTTATGGATGAGACGATAAGTGCTTTTAGAAGTTTTTATAAAAACGATAACAATATAATAAATTTTAATGTAAAAGATGTTATAAACGAGCTTGCGTTTATAGTAAAGCCGCAGATGAATACGAATGGAATTTTGTTTGAGTTTGAGTGCGAAGAGGGTGAATTTATCGTTTGCGGTATGTCTTCTTACGTGAAGCAAATTTTACTAAGCCTGCTTTCAAACGCCAAAGATGAGCTTGTGAATTTTATGCAAGATGATATATATTTTGAGCCCAGAGTTTGGGTGGGTTTGCAAAGGGCAAAAGGCGAAATTTGTATAAGCGTAAGCGATAACGGTAGCGGTATAAAAGGGGATAAAGAGCGTATCTTTGAGCCGTTTTTCACGACCAAAGAAGAGACGGGAACGGGCATGGGGCTTTATGTGGCTAAAATTTTAGCTACCGATAAGCTTAGCGGAAGACTTGTGCTTGAAAGCGCCAAAGAGCCCACGAAATTTGCGCTTTATCTAAAAAGAGAGGTTAAAGAGGCGGATAATGTATAGTAAGATAAAAGAGATATTAAAAGATGTGAATTTGCTTCTGGTCGAGGATGATGATGACTTAAGAGAGGCGATAAAAAGCGCGATAGAGCACTATGTGCATGAAATTTACGCTTGCAGGGACGCCAAAGAGGCGCTGGAGTGCTTTGGCTCGCGCAATATAAATTTGATAGTTTCTGACATCAACATGCCCAGAATGAGCGGTCTAAAAATGGCTTCGATCATCAGAAAGAGCGATGAGAACGTGCCTATTTTATTTCTAACTGCTTATGATAGCGATGAAAATATGCTAAGTGCGATCGATGTTAAGAGCTCGGGCGTGCTTAAAAAGCCTTTTGACAAACGCGAGCTAGTGATGACAATGAGCTTTGCGGCGAATAAATTTAGAAGCGATTTTGCAAGCGTTGATCTTAAAAACGGCTTTGTGTTTAACGCATTTACAAGAGAGCTTTATAAGGACGGTGAAGTCGTGGCGCTAACTAAAAAGGAGCAAGCGCTACTTCATCTGTTTCTTAAAAACCAGACGCGAACCGTTAGCTTTGAGATGATAGAGGCTAACGTGTGGCAAGGAGAGAGCTGCACGAGTGATGCGATACGCTCGTTTGTCTATAAACTTCGCAAGAAGCTATATCCTGAACTCATCCAAAGCGCTCAAGGTAGAGGCTACAAGCTCTGCTTAAACGAGGAGTGCGATAGGACGGTGAGCGAGGTTGGCTATGTTTGAGAAAAAAATATAGCCCAAGAGTTGTATTTAATAGATATTTGTTATGCTAAAATTAAGTATATTTATTAAAATTTTCTAAATCCACAAAACTACTTAAATAAATTCATAAAATTTCATAAATTTCAAAAAAATCATACTTAAATCATACTTTTTATCTATAATTTCCCTACAACCACGATAAAGGAGAAATATGAAGAAGGTATTACTATCAGTAACGCTAGCCTGTTCGCTATTTGCCGCAGGAGAGGTTTATACGGATGTCGTTAAGCCGCTTTTTTCTGATGCGACTTCAACCAAGTCCATAGGCAGACTGCTTCCAACCAACGCAGTTAAGATAAGCGAAGATAGCGGAGATAGAGTAAAGATAGTCATCCGTGGCTACAAAAACCCTGCTATAGATAACGTGATCTACTATAGCGACTCACAGCGCGTTATAGCGGCTGCATTTGCTAAGACGGCTAAGATCGAGTATAAAACACTTGAAAAGGGCAAAAACGGCAAATGGGACAAAGTAGAAGCAGTTGCTTACACCACAAAGGGCGAATTTGTAAATGAAGTATCTTCTATGTTTGCAAGAGCCGATCAGTTATACAAAGATAACTGCGGTATTTGCCACGGTGCTCATGCGACCGATCACTATACTGCAAACCAATGGCCGGGTCTTGTAAAATCGATGCTTAGCAGAACCGCGATAGACAAAAAAGACGAGTGGCTCATCACGCAATATCTTCAAAAACACTCTTCGGATGTGAAGTAGTGCCTAAAAATGCTTAGACGAGAGATAAAAACCACAAAAGGAGAAAAGATGAATAGACAAAGACGAGATGTTTTAAAATTTGGCGCACTTTTAGCCGGAGCTCCTCTGCTATCAAAGGTTACAGCCACAAATTTACTAGCCGATGAGCTAAATCCGGCCCTTGTAAAAAACGGCACCGTAAATACCGCAGCTCACTGGGGTATGCTAAAAGTGGACGTTAAAGACGGAGTTATCGTAGGTTCAGGTCCTGTGCAAAAGACAAGCGAGATACCAAACCCGCTTCAAAATTTCACAGCCGATATGGTCTATAAAAGCCGTATCAAATACCCAATGGTGCGCAAAAGCTATCTAATGGATCCAAATAACCCAAAACCGGAACTTAGAGGCAAAGACGAGTGGGTTAGAGTAAGATACGAAGATGCTATCAAGCTTGTTGCTAGAGAGCTTAAAAAGACGAGAAAAGAAAAGGGCAACCAAGCTGTATTTGCAGGAAGCTACGGCTGGAAATCAAGCGGTAACGTGCACAACTCAAGAATTTTGCTTCATAGATTTATGAACTTAAGCGGCGGATTTGTGGGTCACTTGGGCGATTATTCAACGGGAGCAAGTCAAGTTATCATGCCTCACGTTGTAGGAAGTATCGAAGTGTATGAGCAACAAACCAGCTGGCCGCTTATACTTGAGCACTCAAAAGTAGTAGTTATCTGGGGAGCAAATCCTATATCCACACTTCGCATAGCTTGGACTTCGACAGACGAGCAAGGCTTTAAATACTTTGAAGAGCTTAAAAAATCGGGCAAAAAAGTGATCATCATCGATCCTATCAAGAGCGAAACAGCTCAATACTTCGACAAAGCTCAGTGGGTAACTCCTCTGCCAAATACCGATACAGCGATGATGCTTGGTATGATGCACTACCTATATACAAGTGACAAATACGATAAAGAGTTTATCTCAACTTACACAGTGGGCTTTGATAAATTCCTTCCTTACCTGCTTGGCAAGACAGACGGCGTGGCAAAAGACCTAGAGTGGGCGAGTAAAATTTGCGGACTTAAAGCTTCGCTTATAAAAGAGCTTGCAGATACCTTTATGGATAACCGCACTATGCTAATGAGCGGATGGGGTATGCAAAGAGCTCATTACGGCGAGCAACCGCACTGGGCTATGGTAACTCTAGCTGCTATGCTTGGACAAATCGGACTTCCTGGCGGTGGATTTGGTCTTAGCTATCACTACTCAAACGGCGGTGCGCCGACTTGCAAAGGCGGCGTATTAAGCGGTATGAACAGCGCAAGCGTTGGAAATTTCAATGAAGCGGGAGAGTTTATAGGAAGTGTTACAGGTGGCTTTGATAAAAATGGTAAATTTGTAGCAAAAACTGTTTCTTCGGGTGGCACAGGTCAAAGCTGGCTTTCGAAAGCGACAGAGTATGTATTCCCTCTAGCTAGGATAGCTGAAGCTCTGCTAAATCCGGGCAAAATTATAGATCACAACGGTAAGAAGATAACATATCCTGATATCGACTTTATCTACTGGGTCGGCGGCAACCCTTTCTGCCACCACCAAGATACAAACACACTTGTAAAAGCGTGGCAAAAACCTCGCACTATCGTAGTAAATGAGCCATACTGGACGCCGACTGCAAAGATGGCTGATATAGTGTTCCCTACAACAACTCAGTATGAGAGAAACGACATCACTATGACCGGTGATTACTCAAATATGAACATTGTTCCGATGAAACAAGTTGTTGAGAAATTTGGTGAGGCAAGAGATGACTATCAAATTTTCACCGATCTATGCAAAGCTTATGCTAAAAATTTAGTCGTAGCCTACACAGATAATGGAAAAGACGAATTTGACTGGATAAAAGAGTATTACAACGGAGCATACGCTCAGGTAAAAGCAAACCCTGATCTAGTAACAGACATGAAAGAATTTAACGAATTCTGGAATGAAAACAAGGCTATTACATTTGCTTCTACACCTGAGAGCGATCAGTGGGTGAGATTTGGCGAATTTAGAGAAGATCCTATCCTAAACGCACTGGGAACGCCGTCAGGTCTTATAGAAATTTACTCAGAAACTATCGAAAAGATGGGATATGACGACTGCAAAGCTCACCCTATGTGGTTTGAGCCTATCGAGTGGCTGGGTATGAAGGATAAACCTGCTAAATTCCATATGATAAGCGCTCACCCGGCAGATAGACTTCACTCGCAACTAAGCAACACAAGCATCCGCGATAACTACGCAGTGGCAAATCGAGAGCCGATTTGGATACACGAAAAAGACGCCAAATCGCTCGGTATTAAAAACGGCGATTTAGTTCGCGTCTTTAACGCTCGTGGTGAAGCGCTTGCGGGAGCGGTTGTAACCAAAAACATCATGCCTGGCGTTGTGAGACTTTGCGAGGGTGCTTGGTATGATCCTGATATGAACGGACTATGCAAAAACGGTTCGGCAAACATGCTAACCATAGATATGCCAACCAGCAAACTTGCAAACGGAAATATCTCTCATACAGCTCTTGTAAATATCGAGAAATTCAAAGGCGAGGCGCCTAAACTAACTGCATTTAGCGATCCTAAATTCGCTATGTGATATCCAAATTCTACCGCTTTATTCGGCGGTAGAATTTATATATTTTCTACATTTTGTAATCCCATTTATTTTAATATCTTTTAAATAATAAACTAGTAGAATTAATTAAAATTTAAAATAAGGAAAATATTAAATGAGATCAATAACAAACAAAATCGCTATTATGCTTATTGTGGCGCTTTTTATTTCGTTTGCTGCCATATCTGTGGTTAATTATTGTATGGCTCAGGATAAAATTGTCAAACTTGTAAATCAAAATCAAGAGCAGATCCTAAAAGATGTAAAAAGTGTTATGGGTGAATTTTTTGATTCCTATAAAGAGTATGTAGTAAAACTTGCTAGAGATATAGCGAATTCATCTGGAAGCGATGATGAAATTTTCAAAATAGTCAAAGATGCTAGGCATTGGGGCACTAGCTTAATATCTCTTGCTTATTACGGTAGAGAGTCTGATGGTGCGACATTTTTTTCGGACGGAAACCCGGCAAAAGACTATGATCCAAGGACTCGTGGCTGGTATAAAAAGGCAAAATCTGAAAATAAGGCTATCTTTACAGAGCCTTATATATCTGTGGCAAATAATCAACTAGTGGTTAGTTTTTCTGCTCCTGCTATAAAAGATGGCAAGCTAATAGGTGTGGCGTCTTTAAATGTTGGCATAGATGGACTAAATAAAGAGATACTTGAAATGGGTAGAACCGAGTATAGCTATATCTATGTCATTGAAGGCAAAGATGCAAAAATTTTAATGCATTCAAACTCAGGCAATTTGTCAAAATCTCTGCCTTCAACAGTGCAGCTTATGAAAGAGGTTGAGAGTAAAAATTTTGATGAAAATGGATTGATTTCTTATGTAAATCAAGAAAATCACAATGTATTTGCTAAAATTTTATCTTTAAATAGTGAGGGTTGGCTGGCTGTAGCAGAGATTGAGGGCGATACTTTCAGTAACAATACTATGCCTATTTTAAGAACTCAAGCTATTTTAGCGATAATATTTGTGATAGCTCTTTCAGCGTTTGTATACATACTGCTTAAAAAATCGCTAAATCCAATAAAAGCCATCCAAGATAAGCTAAATGACGTATTTAAATTTGTGACCTATGAGGCAAAGGCTCCTAAAAAGTTAGAAATAAGCACAAATGATGAATTTGGAGTCATGAGTAGGGTTATAAATGAAAATATAGATAAGGTTATAGAAGGCATTAAGAAAGACAACATGATGATAGATGAGCTAAATAGTGTTGCGAATTTGATGATCAGAGGAAATTTGGGTGTGAAAATTTCATCCGATCCAAATAATCCATCACTTTTGGAGTTAAAAGATTTACTAAATACATTCTTTGATTCTATATCTGAAAATTTAAAAGATATCACAAAAGTCTTAAACCTATATACAAAAAATGATTTTACTCAAAAAGTAGTGCTTAGAGAGGGTCTTGAAAGTGATTTGAAAGATATGGTTATGGGTGTTAAAAACATGGGAGATGTAATTTGTAAGATGCTTCAAGACAATCTAAATGAGGCTCAGATGCTCGAGGAAAAGGCTAATATTTTGGCTAAATCTATGAGGGAGCTTACCGACGGAACCAACATCCAAGCAAATTCTCTTCAAGAAAGTGCTGCAG
>NZ_LIWR01000012.1 GCF_012978815.1 Campylobacter sp. RM16189
GATATAAAAGCTAAACGCGAACTTGGTTTTTATCTCTATAGATTTGCTGATTTAAGTTTAGGAAGCTTAAAGCCGGTAATTTGGTTTAAGAATTAGGGAAATTTAGTTACATTTAGTATATTTCTTAAAAAATCGATCATGCTTAAATTGTTAAATTTAGTGTCTAGTTTTTTTCTTTTTCTAAATCCCATTTTGATACCAAGCCAGACTACAACCAAAAGTACAATACAGCAGATCACCCAAACAATTTGAGTAAAGCGATTAAAAAATCCCGTGTGAAGATTATAAATAATATCATATAAATACAACTTACTTTCTTTCATATGAAAAGTTTTATCTTCATCTCTTGTAATATTATAATGGTCAAAATTTCCTAATATAATCTTATAGCTATCTTTGTCGTAAATGCATAGCCAAGAATTATTGCTAATATTTTGAAAACTAGATAGTGCCTTGTCAAAATCAATCCCTATAAAATCTTTCTCAGGCTGGGAAAATTTTAGATCACTTTCAAATTTGTTTATAAAATCCATGACATAAGAAAAGCAATAGTAAGTAGCCGTAAGCGAAATAATCATTAAAATAGAGGCAATATAAAGCCCAAAAACTGAGTGCAAATTCCTTAATTTAGCGAGACCACGAAAATTGAAATTTAAGCTCATTGATTTTTTTAAATTTCGCTTTAAATCAGGCATATAAAGATAGATACCGGAAAAAATAAAAAATAAAATTCCAAGGTTGGCTAACGTAATAATCCACTCCCCAATTTTTTCATAGCCAAATATTTCGAAGCCAAGATTAAAATGTAAAGAGTATATAAAATTTAAAAATTTATTTGAAGCAATATTGCTACCAATAAAAGTACCATCTTTAGAGTAAAAATAAAAGCTTCTACTTTTATCATTTTCGTATCCTCTAAAGCCAACATAATAATCTCCGAAAACTATACGCTCTAGAGCAAAATTTTGGTTTTTTTTCTTTAAATCTGTCAAAATTGTATTAAGGCTCTTTTGCTCTCCTCTCATCTGTCCATAGTAAACTTTGTCGATCAAATGACTATAATCATTAAAAAAGCTTATCATAATCCCAGATATTGATAAATTTAAAAAAATCAAAGCGCAAACAAAACCCAAATAAAGGTGTAATTTTTTTATCATTTTTTTCAAAGCAAGCCTTAAAGGTATATTTTTGGGCTAGAAAATCTAGCCCAAAAACTTAAAAAGGAGTTTTATAAACTAAAATTCGTATTCAGCCCTTAGCATAAAATTGCGTGGCTCGCCATTTGTATACCGACCCCAATCATTTAAGATATGTTTTTTGTTGAGAGCGTTGTTGATATTTGCTTGAACTTTAAATTTAGGTGTAACTTGATAATTTGCATGCAAGTTTAAAATTCCGAAAGCTGGAGTATCAAATTTCTTATCATCCCAAGCTAAATATGTAGCATTTCTCCAACTATAATCACCGCCAACGTTAACTCCTTTAAGGATTTCATAGTCGAGAGCAAATTTAAAAGTTTTTGTTGGAATGTAAGTGTTTAAAGGTTGTTTTTTATGATCTTTTGCGACCGCATAAGTATAACCTCCATAAATATTTAGGTTACCAATATTTCCGCTTAGTCCAACTTCAAATCCTCTTGTTTTAGCACCATTTACTGGTTCATAAATCCAAATTGTATCGTGTTCTATAGATTTAACAAGCGAAGCAACTCCATTTCGTCTTGTTTCAAAAACCGCTAAATTAGTGTTTATATTTCCATCTAAAAATTGCGATTTCAAACCTATTTCATAGTTCGTTCCGACTATAGGTTTAAGTTTTTTCTTGTTTTCGTCAATTTCAGCTTGTGGAGTAAAAATATCGGTTATACTTGCATAAATTGTATGTCCTTTGATATATTCATAAGTTAAACCAAAATATTTAGATACATTATTATTTTTATAATCTTCAGCTTCATACCAGCTACCTTGATCTGTTTTTGTAACTCTTGAATACTTAGTGAGTCTTAAACCGAGTAAGACTGAAAGATTGTCTGTCAAATTAGTGTTATTAATAAGACTAATTGAATTTTGGGTTGTTTTCATATTTGCCTTATCGGCTAATTCGTAATCTGGTCTACCTTGATTAAACTTGCCTTCAAAAAATCTGCCACTAAAATCAAAAGAATCCCAAATTCCTGCTGCGGTAGTAGGTTTGTAAATATCAAAATTTAATTTATTTTTATTACTTTGAAGAGTAAGAGCAAATTGATTAGCAATATTTGCTATTTCGTAATCACCGCTTAGTTTAGCCGTTAAAACATCAATTTTTCTATCTGCTTTTGTAAATAAAGACGATGCTTTTGTAAAATTTCCGTTAATATATGTAGAATTATCCACATCAAATCGATACCAATCTTGCTTAAAATTTTGGTGGTTATAGCTTAAATCTAGCTCAAAATCATTATCAAAAAAATGTCTAAAATTTAAGAATTGTGTAGTAACTACACTTGATGAACTAGCCCAAGACGGTGAAAAGTTATAGCCTATAGGAAAGTCCAAAGTGTTTCCACTTGCATCTTTTCTAAAAAGTCCTGACCACATTGTAGCTTTATTTTTAGTATTTATATAATCGGCTCCAATTCTTAAAAGCGAGCTATCACCGATATCAAAATCAACAACTCCAGCAACTACTCCTTTTCTTGATTTATATCTATCTACAAAATAATCCCTGTCTTGTAGAGCAAAATTTAATCTCGCCCTAATACTCCTGTCTTTATTGAGTGCATAAGATAAATCAGTATCAACTCTTTTAAAATCCCAAGATCCATAACTTAATCCAAGTCTTGCAAAATCTTTTGTAACATGCGGCACTTTGCGGACTAAGTTTATGTTTGCCGAAGGCTCTCCGGCACCTTTCATAAGTCCAGTTGCACCACGAACGATTTCGATTCTATCAAGTAGCGAAGTATCTGTTAATCCTACTTCGGAAATTCCATTGTGCTGAGCGTTTTGAAGTGTTACGCCATCTATTGAGATACTATCAACTTCGCTGTTTCTTGAGTGAATTTCAAATCTTTCAGGGTCTCTTTTTCTAAAACTTACACCAACAACTCTATTTAATGCATCGTTTGCTTCGTAACTCGAACTAGTTGTTTGTTTTAGATTTTTACTTGTTAAAGCATCTGTAGATTGTGGAGTTTTAAGAATTGAAAGCTCCAAACCAGTAGCAGCTTTACTTGCCTTGTATCCGTAAGAGTTACTATCCTCGGTGCTTTCACCTAAGTAATCTGATGCCACTTCTATGGCATCAAGCTTCACCTCTTCGGCTGCTTGCAATCCCCCCCCCTATAGCAAACAGGAGAGCAACGCTTAATGAAATTTTGCTTTTCATTATTTTTCCTTTTTTTTTAAAATAAAATTGATATTAAATATTATATTTTTTAACTCTTAGGATTTATTTAAAAATTGTTTATATTGTAATCTTTTTACTAACTTTTTTATAGAATAATAAAGTCATAAGTTTATAAATATGTTAAAAAGAAAAACCTTGAATAGCCTCTACAGCTCAATAAATATTGAACTTATAAAATTATAGATTTTGATAGTCCTATGTTTGGATTCGAACCAATAACTAAAAAGTAAACATATATTTTTGTAATAACATATAATCATAAGAAGTTTCAAAGTCATATTTTATTAAAAAGTGAGTCACTTGTTTAAGTTTTTATCTAGTGACTCACTTTTGACTCACTTTTTTTCGGAATAGAGTAGAATCAATAAGAAATTTAAAGAAAAAATAAGAAAAGTTTAAGCAAAAATAGATCAAAAATCAAAGAAAAATAGTTAATTCTAAGCTCGCATTTAAGGCTTTTTAGGAACTTTTTAGAAAGAAAAAGAATAAAGTGGAAAAATAAAGAAAAAAATGGAACTGAAAGGAAATGGCTCCGGATGCTGAATCAGAACCGGGTTGCATTAAACACTGTATTTTAGGTACTTTAAGCTTACTAAAAAAATGCTAGTGACTCACTTTTGTCTCACTTTTATCGGAATAAAGTAGAATAAAACAGGATAAGCTTAGAAATAAAATGGAAAAAATAGGAAAAGTTTTTGTTAAATTTCATAAATTTTTCAATCGGTTTTTAAAAGGTTAAATTACAAAAATAAGTTAAATCCCTAAGTTTAGGGATTTAAAAGATATGAAAAAAAATGATAGATTTTTTATGTTTAATGAAATGCCGTATTTTAGGGCTTTATAATTAGTTAAATTATTTTATTTTTATACAAAAATAAAAGGATAATTGATTTTTATCTTTTATTTTGTTATACTTGTATTACAAATACAAAAAAGGAAGCAAGATGTTACACTCGGTTAGACTTGATAAAGATTTATCGGCTAGAATTTCTTTATTATGCAATAAAACAAAACGCTCAAAATCTTACTATATAAAAGAAGCATTGAGATATTATTTGGATAATTATGATGAGAACAAATATGAATTAAACGAAGAAACTATAAAGGCGATAAGAGAGAGTCAGGAAATTATAAATAATCCATCAAAATATAAAGGGTATCGAGATATTGATAAAATGATGATGGATATTTTAAATGACTAAATATGAGGTTAAATATACTAGCTCTTTTAAAAACGACATTAAAAAATTTAAAAAAGATGAGGATGCTTTAAACGAGATAACAGATGTAATTAAAAAGATAGCAAATGATGAGATTTTAGATAAAAAATATAAAGATCACAACTTAAAAGGTGAATATAAAGAGTATAGAGAATGTCACATAAGACCTAATTTGCTTTTAGTTTATAAAAAAATTGAAGATACTTTAATCTTGTCTTGTGTTAGAGTTGGATCTCATAATAAAATATTTAAAATCTACTAAGTCTTTCTCACTTTCTTTCTACTTCTAATAATTCTACACCGTTTAGTCTCTCTGAAATAGATATTGTCTTTTCAATATCCCTATAAAAAGAGAAATCATCTAAATTATAAACTTCATCGTTTACACTTACCGTATCATTCCAAAAGCCAATCAGTCTATTATCTATCTCATCCACCGATCTAAAACTCCTAAAGCAAGGGCAGAAATTTAATACGCTCTTATGCCCGAAATGTAGATCGGATGTAAAAAATATATTACTATTCATCCAATATCCTTTTAAATATAAATACTAATTGCTTTGTGGAAGTTTTGTTTGTGGAATATAAAGGTAGAGATGATTCTACATCTAAAAATTTGAAGGTGTACTTAAATTTCTACTATTTTTGCTTCATAATTTGTAGTTTCGGACATTCTTTTAGTTTTATATCCGTATGAATTCACTACTACTCTTACCTTTTCATCGCATACCCTACACTCTTTAGATATATGGTGTTGAAATGTTCATAAAGAGATATTTTGTCGTGTATACCCAACAAAATACCTAGTTAAGGATAATCACTAAAACCCTATCTTAGCGTTTTTATCTTCATTCTTGAGAGCAACTTCTTGCTCTAGTCTCTCATAAAAATCATCTCCGTTTTTAATAGGTCTAAATTTAGCTTGTCTTCTCACGCTAGCAAAATCTCCCGGAGCTAGTGAGTCTAAATTTGAAACTTTTTTAGCTATATTTTCGTAAAACTTGACTTTTAGCAAGGCACACTCTTTTTTAAATAAATTTAGAGCTTGATTTGGCAACAGATACCCAAACTCTAGCTTTAGATCAAATCTTCTAAGGCTTGCCTTATCGAGGTTGTCTATTAAATTCGTAGTTGCGATAAATATCCCATCAAAGCTCTCCATCTGCACTAGCATCTCATTTACCTGAGTTATCTCCCAGCTTCTCGCAGCCATACTTCTATCTTGTAAAAAGCTATCTACTTCGTCGAATACAAGCACTGCTTTTTTGCTCTTGGCTTCTTTAAAAGCCTCTGCTATATTTTGCTCGGTTCCTCCGACCCACATAGATAAAAGATCGCTTCCTTTTTTGATGATTATAGACCTTCTTAGGCTTTTAGCGATAAATTTAGCATAGGCGCTCTTGCCGGTGCCGGGTACTCCGTAGAGGCAAATCCTAGCGCTTTTGCTATCTTTTATGCCCCTCATTAGTTCATTTAGATCGCAGTCTGAGTTTATGAAATTTGGGTCATAACTGCTAGGAAGATCATCGCTTGACTTTTCTTTTTTCTTGTCTTTTTCTATCTCTCCATATCCTTGCGCTTTTAAAGTGTTGCTTATCACTCGCTCAAAGGCTTTGTTTTTATCTCTCGCGTTTAAATTTGAAACGACTAAACTCGCATTGCTAACGATAGCTGGAGCTATAAATTTATTCTTTGCTAGCTTATTTATTAGCTTATTGTCTATCAAATTGGCACTATACTCTTTGATGATTTTTGCTCTTGTGTTTTGATTCGGCACTCCTAGCTCTATAGCTAAGTTAAAGCGTCTAACTACGGCTTCATCCATACTGTAAATATCATTGGTTATCCAGATAGTCGGAACCTCGTTTGTTTCTAAGGTCCTATTTATAAAGGCTTTACCGTATTGTCTTTTCTCGTTGTTTCTTGTGTTAAACACGTCTTCAGCTTCGTCATACATCAGCAAATTTGATCCGGCGGATAATACGTTTTGCGCAAGACAATAAGATCTTATCCTTTGGGTCTCATTTGCATATCCACTTTCGTCTGCATAAGCAACTTCATAGAGTTTTAAATTTAGCTCATTAGCTATTACTTTACTCAGCTCTGTTTTGCCCGTCCCTGCTGAACCGTAGAGGAGCACGTTTACTCCTTTTTGCTTTTTACGAATAGCGTTTTTTAGAAAAGAGACTAAAATTTGCGTATCCTCTTTTACGTGAGTATAGTTTTTAAGCTTCAAATTCGTTTGGCTACACGGTTTTATAGCACTTGCGAATATCTCGTCTATGCTTTCGCATTTAACAAATAATGCGCTTATAAAGTCATTATTTAGTACGTCGATTTTGGATCTTAGGCTACGCGCACAGTAGGCGTCCATTTTTATTAGCGAGGTCTTGGCGAAAATTCCGTCTTTTCTAAAGGAGTTTTGAACATCACTAAAATTGAAATTTAGTATCTGAGACACGGCTTTTGCGGCTTGTCTGTTGTTTAGATCTCCTATCAGTTCGCAAGCATCCGAGACGATCTCGTAGTTAAACACAATAGCGACGAATCTGAGAATAGTCTTTTCGGCGTCGTTTAGACCTAAATTTGACTGAAGTAAATTTAGATTATGCTCGAGATCTTTTAGTTCGCATGAGATTTTAGTTTTTTCAAGGACGTCAAGCCTATTTTTAAGAGCTTCGATGTCCTGCTTTGTAGGCTCGCTTGAATGCACGCCTAGAAACTCGAGGACATTATCGTATCTGCATCTTAAAAACTCCCTTTCTCCGCCTGTGCGAAAAATCGCACGAAGTATCCAAAGCATCGCAAGGTCATATATCTCGTTATCTACATAAAAGCTTTCGTTTCTCATACCTGGCTCCTTGTTTGTTTTTTGTTTGAAGGTATTTTACTAGGTTAAAAGGACAAAAAATTGTCCAACTAGGTATATTTATAAGATTAGTGCGCCTATAATGCCATTTAACAAAATTACGTGGGTAATACACGATTTAGAAGGCCAAAAGCTTCAATATTTTGTAATTATAAACTAGTAAAAATGAAACTGTTTGTAAATAATATAGTATCTTGAATGAGTTAAATAAAATACTTCTTTAATAATATTTAAAAGATAGCGGCATATAATAAGCCGTAGGTAGAGATATATTTTAAAAAATAGTAAACAAGGAGCAAAAATGTCATCATTGCAAGAATGTTTAAAGCCAAGAGATGAGTTTCAACAAAGATGGACTTTACAAGCTGTAAAAAATATGACCATAGAACAATACACAGGAATCGGCAACAAGGATACTTTTACATACTGGCTTGAAAGCAAAACAGAAAATCTTATAAGTATATGGGGTGGGTCGGCTTATAAATTTGGAATTTTCAAAAGAGCCCAAAATGATGACAAAAAGGAACTCAGAAGCGGTCAAACAGGCGATGGTGAGTACGGCTGGTATTTAAAATATGGAAACACTAGAAATGAAGCGTTTGAAAAAATAAAAAGCCTCATTTTACAAATTATAAATCACGCACAAAACAAAGAATTTGAGAATATTGACAGCATTGATCTAGGCGATGCCGTAAAATGGAAAATAGCTTTTTTATATGCGCCAGATAAAACCCTTTTACGTATTGTTTCACGAGATGCCTTTAAGTATCTCGCTCAGAAAAATAATATAGAATCAAACAGGATATCACAAATTCAAAAAGAACTAATTAAAAAGAAGCCAGACAATATTGACTTTTACGATTATTCGTCCTCGCTATGGAATGAATACGCAAAAGAAAACGATTCAAAACAGTCCGCATTAGAAGAAGAGAAAGAAAATGAGCCGGCCAATGATAACAAAACAGCAACTTATCCCTTAAATCAAATTTTATACGGCCCTCCAGGAACCGGAAAGACATACACCACAGTAGTAAAAGCCATAGAGATACTAGAAGAAAGAAAAGTCGATAGAAGCGAAAACAGAGATGACCTAAAAAAGAAATTTGATGAATATATACAAGGCGGACAAATAAAATTTGTAACATTTCATCAAAGCTATGGATATGAAGAATTTGTTGAGGGCATAAAACCTGTCTTTAACCAAGATGAAGGATTAGAATACAAAATAACAAATGGAGTTTTTAAAGATATTTCCAAGAATGCAATTTTTAATATAGGAGATGTGATAGAAGGATATACGATCTCTTATGTTGGAAGCGAGCTCATAAAACTAAAGAAAAAAAATATACAAGGAGAAATTCCTGTCCCAATTTATTTAGTAGAAGAATTAGCGAGATTATTAAAAAAAGGATCTATTACAATAGAAGATATTAAAAATAAAAACGCGGCAGAAAAAAATCCAGAAATACTCGAAAAATATATAGTAAATGGCTATACAAATTTGTTCACATATTTAGTTGAATATTATATGGAAAAATCAAACAGAAAATCAGAAAAGCGAGTATTAATCATCGACGAAATCAATCGCGGAAATATATCTAAAATTTTCGGCGAGCTTATAACGCTCATAGAGCCATCAAAAAGACTCGGTGCAGATGACGAGATAATAGTGGAGCTACCATACTCAAAAGAGAAATTTGGAGTGCCGTCAAATTTATATATAGTCGGCACGATGAATACGGCAGATCGCAGCATAGCCCTTATGGATACAGCACTTAGAAGAAGGTTTGAGTTTGTGGAGATGATGCCAGAATACAATAATCTAAAAGAAGTTGCCGGCATAGATATTGGGCAAATGCTAAAAACGATAAATGAACGCATAGAGTATCTTTACGACAGGGATCACATGATAGGGCATGCTTATTTTATAAATGCGTCAGACATGGAAACGCTTGCAAATGTCTTTAAAAACAAAATTTTACCACTACTACAAGAGTATTTTTACGACGACTGGGAGAAAATAAGGCTAGTTCTAGGAGATAATCAGAAAAACGAAGACTTTCAGTTTGTTAAAGTCAAGAAAAATATGGTTGCAAAAGAATTATTTGTATCAAAGATCGACGATGTAGACGATAAAGTCTTATACGAGATAAACAACCAAGAAACTTTCAACAACCCTCAAAGCTATATAAAAATTTACAAACAAAACAAAACGCAAGAGCAATGATCAAATACTTAATAGAGTTTGAAAAATTTCGCCCGGAAGACGACCAAAACCTATTTAAAGCCGTAGATGCCTTTACTAGAGAAAATTTTGCCGCAGTAGAGTTTTTAAAGCCCGGTAGAGACAAAAGGGGCGATTTTTTACAAGCTCAAAACTACGTCGGTATCATCCAGACAAAAAGCGGCGATAGCCTTGAGATACTTCCTAAGATCCACGACAACGATAATAGTAGCAATGAAGAGGCGGTAGAAAATTCTAAAAAGATTTTACTAACGATGCTAAAGACTTTAAAAAGTCATCCGTTTAAAAATATAAACATAGCAAATTTAAAAAGCCTAAATTTGCCGCTTCTTGAAATTTTTATATCAATGTTCCTCGACGAAGTATCAAAACTCATAAAAATAGGCATAAAAAGCGACTATGTAGAGCTAGAAGATAATCTAAAATTTTTAAAAGGAAAGCTTAAAATATCGGAGCAAATACGTAAAAATATCGTCCATAAAGAGAGATTTTACGTTTGCTATCAAGAGTTTTTCACAGATAGGGCCGAAAATCGTCTTATAAAAAGCACGCTCGAGTTTTTATACAAGCGCTCAAAATCAAGCAGAAATCAACGGCTTATTAGAGAATATTTATTTGCTTTTGACGAAATTTCATCTAGCTCCGATATAAACGCGGACTTTAGCCGCTTAAAACTCAATCGCCAAACAAAACACTATGAACAAGCGCTTTTATGGAGCAAGATATTTTTACAAAAGAAGTCGTTTAGTCCGTATAGAGGTAGCGATGTGGCTTTTGCCCTGCTTTTTGATATGAATAGACTTTTTGAAAGCTATGTCGGAAATTTTATAAAGAAAAAGCTTCCGAATGCTAAATTACAGCATTCACAAAAGCATCTTATAGAAAAACCAAAAGACTTTATGCTAAAACTGGATATATTTTTAAAGAATCAAAAACGAAATTATATAGCTGATACAAAGTGGAAAATAGTAAAATCAGAAAAAGATATATCTCAAGCCGACCTATACCAGCTATACGCTTACGGCAAAAAATACGAGTGCAACAAGCTATATCTCATCTATCCAAGGACAAGCAGTGTCGATCAAAAGGCTATGAAATTTAGATATGAAAACGATATGCAGCTTAATGTTTTATATTTTGATTTAGAAAAAGACAAGCTTACCAGATATTTATTAGCTTAACATTATCCATACGACCTAGATTCTAGTTTTTCCTCTTTTAGGTATTGAATTTGTGCACTTAAATTTACTATTACTTAGTCGTATATTTTAAAACACGAAAGAGCAATATGACAGAAGAAGAGATGTGGCAGGAGTATGACAAGTATTCTTTTTTAATAAGGGCAAAATCTAGTGATGATTTTGTGTGGAATGCCATTTTCACTAAATACAGCTGCACGGATATGGCAAAGGATTTTTATAGGCAAGCCGTAAAGGCGCTAAATAATACTTATGACGTAATAGATGAAGTAAAATTTATATTGCAGAATCTAGATCAAGATTTTGGCTTTGATACTAAGTTTGTGCAAGAGATACGGCAGATGATACTAAACGTAGAGATGACGCCGTACGAATATCAAGAAGTATCTAAAATACTAAAGAGCAACTCCATTAATCCAACTTGGTAGCCTATCTCCTTAGCCTATAATAAACCGTAAAAATACAAGGGCAAATAAGGGCTGATTGATGGCCCTCTATTCTATCCGCGGATAAATTTAAGATATTTCTTTCACGTAATCATAAAATTTCCTTACTATCCTTGGATGTTTGATCTTTTTTATGGCTTGGGCTTCTATTTGTCTTACACGCTCTCTAGTTACTCCACCTAGTACTAGCCCGGTTTCTTCTAATGTATATGGACCGCCTACTCCAGTGTTTCCGTTTTTTAAGTCTGCTAGCTTAGACACTTCCTGGATAGTTTTGGCCTGAAGGGAATTTATAATACCCGCCAAATCGCTCTTGATATTTTTTAACCTAAACTTATCTTCCACAGAGACATCGGTGGCATTCACCATAAATTTGACTTTTTCTCGCAGTTCTTCGGCGACTTCGAGCATTTCTTTTATTTGGGTTAAATTTTGCATATGGACTCCTTTGTAGATTGTGTCTTGTAATAGTATATTTTGTTAATTTTTTACATAGGTTGATCCATAAAAGTATTTTACCGAGCAAAAAGGACATATTTACTGTTAAGCTTACCGTTGATGAGGAAAAACTTGCAATGCCTGAGTTTAAGGCGTTATGTTCGAAAATTAATTCTAAATCCGTTTATGTTGTAGATTTTGATACAGAAGAGCTTGTAAAAAACTCTATTATCTCTCTTAATAAGAAGTTATTGATTCCGAAGATTCACTTCAAAGTGGAAACGGGTACAATGAAAGAGATTAAGTCAAGAAGTGATTTAATAAACACAAGTTCATTTTCAAAGGAAAGTTTGCGAATCTACAATGTTTCTGTAGCCACGAATTCAAATCTAAAGTATGATTTGATAGGCAAACTAGTAGAGGAAACCGGTCTAACTAGAAAGGCTGTAATTCAAATTTTGCAGGGTATGGAAGAATCTGTATTTAATCAGTTTAAAGATAATCCGGAAGAATTTATTATTCGTGTAGCGGGACTAATTAATGATGAAAAGGCGACAGCGATTATCGAGCATATCACCTATAATGTTATGGATGAAAGGTATGACACAACAACCGATACTCTACACTGTTTAATCTTTTATTGTTAATTTAATACATTTAAATTTTTATATCTCTTAATTGCTCCATTGATTAAAATTATTTATATGGCTAATTCTATCTGCAGTTAAGGTATCTATTATGTAGTAAATATACAAAATATATAAGAAAGTCAGGAAATATACTTCTTAAATTTAATATCAAAAAAAATAATACAAAAAAATCCTTACTATAGTATTCGAACCAACAACTAAAAAGTAAACTGTTATTTTTGTAATAGCGTATAATCATATGAGCTTTTAAAATAGTACTTTATTAAAAAGTGAGACAGTAAAAAATTTCATACTTACTGTCTCACTTTTGTCTCACTTTTTTTCGGAATAGAGTAGAATCAATAAGAAATTTAAAGAAAAAATAAGAAAAATTTAAGCAAAAATAGATCAAAAATCAAAGAAAAATAGTTGATTCTAAGCTCGTATTTAAGGCTTTTTAAGAACTTTTTAGAAAGAAAAAGAATAAAATGGAAAAATAAAGAAAAAAATGGAACTGAAAGGAAATGGCTCCGGATGCTGAATCAGAACCGGCTTGCATTAAACACTGTATTTTAGCCACTTTAAGCTTACTAAAAAAATGGTAGTGACTCACTTTTGACTCACTTTTTTTCGGAATAAAGTAGAATAAAATAGGATAAGCTTAGAAATAAAATGGAAAAAATCGGAAAAGTTTTTGTTAAATTTCATAAATTTTTCAATCGGTTTTCAAAAGGTAAAATTATAAAAATAAGTTAAATCCCTAAATATAAGGCTTAAAATGATATAAAAAATGATATCTTTTTTATGTTTTATGAAAATACTTAAATTAACAGCTTTGTTTTTAAAACTTACCAATTAGTTTTCAATATATTTTATTAAAGTCTAGATTATTTTAATTAGATCATGCAGATAAAAGATGCTGTTGACCTAAGCTCTTTAATGGTTCAGCCGGGCTTATGGAACACAACAAAATTTATAAGTTTTTCAAATACGCACCAAAACAAATGCAAAATAAAACCAAGCTTTTCAGATACCGATAACCTCTTTAAATCGAATATACAGCAAGCTTTGACAAAAAGGCTGATGATGGAGATATAGTAAAAGACTACTATGTCACAAATAGGCGAGTAAGAAGAATTTATCTGCCCTCAAAACAGTACTCAAGCATCTTAAAACTTGATCCACAGATAAAAAGAAAAGAGTTTATATTTTTGAAGGCGTAAGTGATGCACATGCACTCGCTATCAAAGATGGCGAAGTTAAGTCACCTCTAGAGAAAGCGATATAAATAAAAATTTTATTTATGATAGGTAAAAATTTAAGCCATCTTTTGGCAGCTTAAAATATTTAATATTTTACTTTTTTATTTTTTTCAAAAACTCAATATCTTTATTATTGTTTATTTTTCTGAAACTTTCTAAAATTTTCTTTTCAGCTTCAGGCGACCAGTAAATTTTTAAATTTTGCTTTGCTCTAGTAATAGCAGTATAAAAGATATTGTGAGTTATCATCTCATCAATTTCACTACTTATAACTATCTTTACGGAGTTGTATTCTAAGCCCTGTGCTTTATGGATGGAT
This sequence comes from Campylobacter sp. RM16189, assembly GCF_012978815.1. Classification (NCBI taxonomy): domain Bacteria; kingdom Pseudomonadati; phylum Campylobacterota; class Epsilonproteobacteria; order Campylobacterales; family Campylobacteraceae; genus Campylobacter; species Campylobacter sp. RM16189. The sequence continues at coordinate 14,018 of NZ_LIWR01000012.1, forward strand.
ATAGCATAAGCTACATGAAAAGGGGCAGTAGCTTCCTCGTCATCTTTATAACCTCCGTCTTCATCGGCTGTTTTGTATTTATTTACATAAAATTTTATAACAGATTTTCCTTGATTTTCTAGCAACTCAAAATCATAATTTTTAGCATCTAGTGCGTTTATTGTTTTTTCTATCTCAATACTAAACCAAATTTGCTTATTCTCAAGCTCAATATCAACAATCTTTCCTTTCATATTATTATAAATCAAAGGCTTAAATCTCTCCGTTTCATTAAATAAAATCGGATCGCCAATCTTATATGTATGGAGATTCCATTCAACACCTTTTTCTTTGTTATTTTCTTGTAAAATTGTGTTTAAGTTATTGATTCCGTATAAACCGTCATAATTTAGGCACAAAACAATTTCATCATCTTTGCTTTCAAAACTTAAATCTTCTAGTCTTTGCGAATAATTTTCTCTTTGCAAAATTTCACTGATAGAGTCGCCAAAATTCCTTACTTCATTCCATAAATTTAAGAGTTTTTCATCTTTTGTTCTGTATGTTTTTTCTAGGTAAAAAGAGCAATTTTTAAGAAATTTTTGAGCTATTTTAAACCAATTTCCAAAAGATATTGCTTCTATCTGATATATATCTCCGACCAAAAGAATAAGATCAAACTGCACTTTATTTAATACTTTTTTCATATCATCATTGCTTATAGTGCTACACTCATCAACGATTAAAATATCATATTTGTGCTCAGATTTGCTTGATGCTATTTTCGTAACTGTTTTAAAATCGCTATCTAAATTTGCATCAACCCTTCTTTTTAAATTATCTACGGCAGTATTTGTGTTTGCTAAAAATAATTTTGTGTGATCTTTAAAAAATTTTGATACATATCCTAACAATTTTGTCTTGCCTGTTCCTGCAGCACCATAAATCAACGCTACTTTTGAATGCTCAAACATATTAATAATAATTTCTTTTTTATTGTTATCATTGATTAAATTTGGATTTTTACTTAACCAATCTTTTACTGAATTTGAATAACCCTCAATACCGCTTTTGGTTAATTCGCCAAGTATATCAATAATTTCGATTGATTTTTCAACATACTCTTTTATGTAAAAATGATTTTGAAATTCTTCAATTCTCCTGCCTGTGTGACCTTTTGGATTTTTTGTGTTTCCCTTCCAAAGCAGTGAATTAAATTTGTCTCGTAAGCCATCAATATTATTAAAATTAAAATCTTTTTTATCAACAAATAAATTTCCATTATTTTCAATTTTGCTTCTTACTGCTCTTGCAAAAATTTCATACTCTCTTCCTGCTGGGTTCAAGCACTCCATTAAGTCATAAAAACTAGGATTGTGGTTAAGTAAAGATGTTGCAAACGGCATTTGTTCAAAAGGAGAACATTTGTAATTTAATCTTAAATTTGATAAGAATTGATTTTCATTGCTATCGAATTGCTTTTTTATTATTTGATTTCTTAAATTGTACAATAAATATCTAACGGTATTTTTACCGTCTTGCGTTACCGATTTTGCTCTGTCTAAAATATCAAAAATATGTGAAACATTTCCTTTAGAAATAATATCGTTTTTAATATTTTCATAGTCGTGCCTATCAATCAAATCAACTAAGCTAATTTTATTTTGTGTTAAAAATCGCATCAATTCTTTATATTCATTTGTTCTTCCTATTGTTTTATAAAGTCCAAATATTTTTCCAAAATTTTGCCATTCGGCGGGTCTTATAGCAACTTCCCAATCATCAATAATCTTTATCTGCATTTGTTTGGTTAAAATTTCTATCTTTTCGTTATGAAGCCATAAATTTAAGGCATAATTATCAAAAATTCTAAATTTAGAGAATGCAATTAATTTGTCAAATTTGTTAAAATTATCAACAACATTTACAAATGTTATCTCATAATAAATTTGTTCTTTTACAATAAATGGTTTTATTTTTGTTACATAGTAAGCACTGCTCTCTTTACTAGAATTACTTAAAATATTTTGATTTTCTAGTTTTTCTGCAATTTTTTCGTAATATTCCATAAATTTTTTGTCTAAATTGAGCGGAAATTTACTTAAATTTTTAAGAACTTCAATGCTGTAATTTTCTTTTAGAAAATTCTTACATTCAATTAAATATATAAAATACTTTAGCATCAGACGCTCAGAGGAATTTTCACTAAGAGTATAGTGAGAAGTACTCTTATCTAAGAAAGAGTGAAACTTTACTAGAAATGGATAGTTTCCTCCTTTTGATCTTACATATTTAATGGCATTTTCATTTATTATTTGCTTAAACTGGTTTGTGTCTATATTTTCTTGTGTAGAGTGAATTTTTTGAAAAATATATTCAACTAGAGTTCTAAGCTGACCTAAGATATTTTGACTTATAAAACCCCGTTCATCACATATGCTGTTATTTGCAAGGTTTTTGTCTATATTCTCACAAATAATTAAAATTTGATTGTCAAAATTCATTTTTATCCTTTTTGATATCTTGAGGCAAAACTAAGAAACAAACCAAAGCTTGTATTATCGATATTAAGTTGTTAATCTAGGTTTAGATTTTTTGCTCACAAATTCGTCAAAACTTAACTTGATAAATTCTTTATAACTTAGTTCATACGCAGTAAATAAGCCATAGTTTGTATGACTTGAGTCTTTAGATGTTTTAAATTTCATATTTTATCTCATAAAAAATATCATTTTAGATTGAATAGGAATAAGTATTTTATCATCTTAATGAGATAATTTTTACTGTTTTTATAATTTTAATCAAGATTTTACAGCTTTCAATCCTATAAAATCCTCTCTTTGTATTTTAATATAGTCTTGCGTAAAAGCTACATACAAATATTATTGTGATGTGTATCAATTAAATTGTAACTTGTTTTAATTTGCACAATTGACAACATTTCAATTTAAATATATTAAATACTCATACATCCTAACAGTATCTATACAATCATTCATACCCCCTAAGAACATTTTATAGCTTCTTGAACGTAAAAGCTTTTTGTTCGCTTAAGTATCTTTGCTATTCTTTCAAACTTAGCTTCTATGTCTTTATCTAGTTTGACTGAATGAAAGTGGATAGATTTCTAACACTTAGTCATAACAATAGAATGTTTTATGCTTTTTACTAAAAGTTTTATTATGTTTATCCTGCCTTTTAAACACC
>NZ_LIWR01000013.1 GCF_012978815.1 Campylobacter sp. RM16189
GGCGGATAAGAAACTAAGTGCTAATGACACAATAGCTAATAGAGAGATAAAGATAAGAGATATCTTGGAGGCAAATAATGAGCGATAAACTAAAAATAGAGTATATCGATGAGGATAGATATAAAAGAATATTTGTATTTGGAGATCTACACGGCTCACTTCATCTTTTTGATGAGATGATAAAAAAGATATCATTAAGCAAGGATGATTTAGTAATCATTCTTGGAGATAGCTGTGATAGAGGCAAGGACTCAATAGGGCTATATATAAGATATACCGAGATGATAAAAGAAGGATATAGTATAAAGCATATAATGGGAAATCATGAATATATGTTTTTAAACCACTATCTTTTACGAGGAAGTATTACTATACAGTGGGGAAATAACGGAGGATATGAGACTGTTAAATCAATAGAAGATAGAAATTTAACTATCAAAGATCTAAAATGGTTAATAAGCTACATAAAAACAATGCCCCATATGATAAGCTCAAAGAGCTATCTATTTGTACATGCCGGATATGATTGTGAAATAGATGAAAAAGAGCAAGACCCTGAATGTCTGATGTGGGATCGAAGTAATTTTTGGTACGCAAACAATACCGGCAAAGAGATATACTACGGGCATACCCCAAGCAGGGATAATAAGATAAAAGTAAGAGAGAATGGCTGCTACGGTATGGATGTGGGGGCTGTGTTTTTCGATAATTTATCGATAATGGAGGTAAAGAGTAAGGAGGTAATAGATTTGGGGAGGGAGGTAAGAGAGCGTTAAACTTTTTCTGACTCTAGCTCGCTCCTAATTTTTTCGCAAAGGTCTCGGTGCTGGGCTAGGTACCATGAGATGAACTTCCGTATTTCTTTGCTAGCATCACTATTATTTTCTTTCGTGATTATTCTAAAAAGCTCCCAATCTTCATCATCATTTATAACAAATGTTACTTTTTTCATTGTTTAAATTTACCTTTTTCTGCTAATTATAGCAAAAAAAGGTAAATTTTCCATATTTTTGCAATATTTTTTCCATATTTTTTCAATACTTTTCTACGCAATAGCCATATCTGGATGACTTTCTTCACGTGTGATCGTTCTAGGTTCTGGGATAGGCTGGAGAGTAAGTTCGTTTTCAATTTTCATTCCCATTCTTCCCTCTAGCTCTGCCCTTGTGAATCCTATTTTCTCAAAACTATATGAAAAATACTCTTTCGCGTTGAGTGGGCTTTCTACTCGTAGTTCCTCTGTATCAGGCGAAAACCAAATTTTCACAATCCCAAAATCGGCCCTCAAAGCTTTTTCTAGGTCTGCGTAGCTCGTAGCTCCACATTCTAGGGCTGTTTCGATGACCTGATTCACCGCCTCGTAGTTCCGTATGAAGAGTGCATCACGATTTACGTACGAGGCTAGACGTGTGTCATATGCGATTTTTCGGGCGAGGGAGTCAAGGTTTTTTTCTTGATAATAGTCTCTCAAAAATCGAAAACAATTCATATAGCCGATTTCTCCATCTCTGCCAAAAATCGTGAAAAGATTCTCGTCTCGCTTTGAAAAAATGACCTCTGGGCTGTTTGCGTTTCTGCGGGCTCTAAGGGCTTCTTGATTGTGATGGGTCGTGTCCTCTGCCTGCATGAGGGTTCTTATTAGCATTTCGGTGGTGGTAAATCTGTTGATGTACTCGAAATTCACAAAAAATATGCAATCATGTGGGCGATTCTTCAAGATTTCTTCCGCGAGTCTGAGCGTGTATATGTCGCTCCGATCCGGTGCTTTTCCCTCTCTTTTCGCTTTTTCGACCGCTATTTGCGAGGGTCTTGAAATTTCCGCAAATCTCTCTCGTTTTTTCTCCGTGAGGGCGGCTTGATAGCGCTCTTTCTCGAGGTGCTTTCTAGTTTTTTCATTCTCGTGTGCCTCGATGGCGATTTCTTGGGCTTTTCTTATGAATTCGGCGGATAGAAATTCACCCTGAGAAAAGGTTGGTACCGCATCCGGTAGGCTCTGGGCGTAGGCTCTAGCTGAGTCGTTTAGGGCTGAGGGATCGATGTGTTTTTGAATTCTGAGGGTTTCTGCGATATAGCTCTGAATTTTTCGGTAGATCTCTATATCATGCTTTTCGATGGCTTTTTCTGTCGAGACTATGATTCTATACCGGTCGACTGCTCTCACTGACCCATCTTTCATCTTTTTTTCTCGCTGGTGGCTTTGTGACGGGATGAATACCGCTGCGATATTCATCCGCTCAAATTCTAGCTTCGCCTGTGAGAGCGGTAGTTCTGGTGTGTCATCGGCATGGTCATTGTCCACATCGAATATCATCACATTCCCGAAGCTCACTATGTCTTTCTGGCTACGATGATTTTTCGCTACATATATCTCTCCGTTCGCTTTTTTCGCTTCTCCATCCTGAAAATGCGATACGGACGAATAGCATCCGTTTTTCGCCATATTTGCGAGGCTCCATATATTTGAAAACGTGCTTTTCGACCATCCGTATGATCGTACTATCTTTTTTTCCGCCTTTTTCACAATGCCGATCTCTACGGGATCGCATGAGAGGTCTAGATCCTTGATTTTTCTCTCGACTAGATCTAGAATCACGATATTTCTGACTACGTTTTCCGCCTCACGCTCCGAATAGAAATATCGTCTCATCAGGTAGGCATGTGGTTTCGGGTAGAATTCTCCTTTCTTTCCCTCTTCTGCGGGCTTGAGTGCGACTGAAGCCCTTAGATCTCTATAAAAAAAAGCATTTCCTCGTTTTTCCTGAAATTCTTCGTTCCATTTCGCTCCCGATAGCTCTATTCCCGCGGTGTACTCGTCGAATCTGCGGCATGAAAAGTATTCTCGAGAGATACATTCGAAAATATCGAGCTTCTCTACCTCTGCTCGGGCTTCATCGATGATTCTGTTGAGAGTGGCGATTTTTTGAGCGATGTTTTGGGAGCGGGTTGGTTCGTTCATATATCCCATCTTATGCTTCCTCCACTTTTTGTAGGTTTTTCTCAAGATATTTTTTGATTTCGGACTCGGGGTAGTATACTCTTGATCCGATTTTCACATATCCGATTCGGCGTTTCATAGCCATTCTCATTTTTCCCTGAGTAGATTGAGAAATATGATACTTTTTCTCAAATTCCTCCGGTGTTAGAAAACCCTCAATATGCTTACTTTTTCTCTTTATAGTCATATTTGCCTCCATATTTGTTACTTTTCCTCCATCCTATCCTCTTTTTCTCTTAGAGTCAAGATTTAATTAAGCTAAGGTTAAGTGAAAAGATTGTAAAATAAAAGTTTATATCTCTAAAAAGCCCTAAAATAGGGCATTCTCTGCATATTGAATTTTTTTAAATTTTTGTGATTTTTTAAAAAAGTGTGTAGATTTGTAACAAGTGAGGCTAATAAATAGACTCGGGGTTTGTGGTTTTTTGACAAACTACGTTCTTTTTCGCATCTATTTTCATACTTCCCTCTAAGTAGCGCGTGATATAGACCTTTTTCTCGGGCTTTCCATCCTCTTGTGTTGGCGATCTAGTGTATTTGAGAGTATGGTTGGCATAGTCTTTCTCCCTGATTCCCTCTTTTCTGCATACTTCGATTCCGAATAGATTTCCTTTTTCTCGTAGTTCATGAACTACGAGCCTCATATATTTCTGTCTGATCTGTTCTCCACCATCGATCCCTAGCTCTCCGAATAGAGTGCTGAGGCGATACTCTATCGGGCGGCTGCTCGTGAGTATATGTCTCACGATAGCCTGCGTTTGTGCGTGCTCTAGTGAAAGAATATCAGCTAGAAAATGCTGATAGCCTATGGTATAGGTACTCTCGAGAAAAGTCATATATTCTCTCGTGAAATAGATCTTGTAGTCCGTTCTCTTTTCTCCACTATTTCTCTGTTCGTCTAGCATATTTATGAGTTTGAGCGATATCGTCCTATTTTTTTGTTTATTTCTGATTTTTATGATCGCTGCATTTAAATCCCAAATTTTCTCATCGATGAAAGCGTGGTTCTTGTGTGTTTTGTAGCCTAGCTTTTTCTGAATCGTAGTAGTGTTTATGATCTTCACAGGGTAGTTTGTCTCCGCTTCCATGAGGGTTTCCCCTTCATGGATAATAATGTCTAGTATGTTCCTGTGAAGCTGTGTTAACTCTCTCTCGCATACGAATATCTGCCATTTCTCTCCATCGTCATAGACAAGCTTTCCTTTGCTTCCTCTCACTATCTTTTCTTTCTCACGCTCGTAGGGCGTGAAAAATGAAAATTTCGTCTCAAAAATAGATGTGGGCGTAGCATATATCTTTTGCGCCGATTCTTGCGTGAGTTTTTTGATTTTTTCCATTCTCATCTCCCCGGATATCTAGGTGCTTTTTTCATATTTGAAAACCACGTAGACGGGTCATCCTCATCATCTACTATAGAAACATCAAATTTTGGCTCATCCATATTTTCTGTAGTAGGTGTTTTTTTATTTTTTTTTGTCTTTGTGGCTTTCTTTGGCATTTCCCCGTCTTTGATCTCGAAAAATAGAGTATCGCTATTGAGGGCTACGTCATATTTTGCTTTTTTTCCATTTTGTTTATTTTTTGCTATTTCTATTGTGTGTTTCCCATCCTCTACCTCGAAATCCAAAATCAAGTTCGCATAATGATTTGCACGTTGGGATCCATAGATACTTGCCTCTTTTTTTTCTACCGAGTTTTTCGATTTTTGGGTGATGAGAAAGACGATACTTTTGGTTTTTTTCGCAAAATCCGATAGCGTCAAAAACAATTCTTTGATCTTTTGCATTTCGCCCTCAATACTTGTGGCAGCTGTGAGCGACATAGTAGAATCTATTCCAAATATGGATATGTCTTTTTCCTGATGAAGTTTTTCCATTTCTTCCACGATATGAAACCCATCAGAAAACTCTTCACTTGTGAATATCTCTATTTTTTCTATCTCTTTTTTTGAAACGATGCCCGCCTCTATCCTCTTTTCCATATGATCGATCAGCTCAAAATCTGAAAACTCTAAGGCAAAGTAAGCACTTCTCTTTCCCTGAGCCAGAAACGAAAGCAGTATCTGCTCCAGAAAAAGGGTCTTTCCGCTTTCCTCTCTACCGAGGAGGGCTACGAGTGAGCCGTTTCTAAAACCTCCGCCAAGTGTCTCATCGAGGTACTGAATTCCGCAAGGCGTTACCTCTACTTTTCTTTTTGTCCTTTTTTTGATCTCGCTATATATCATTTCTTTTTCTCCTCTCTCTTTTTTTCATAGTGTTCTATATACCGATCAATGAGTTTTCTGAGCTCTTTTGTCGGATCGCTTCGATTTTCGGCCGAAATTTCACAAAATTTTTGCCAAATTAGGGGTTCCATCGTCAAATTTACCCGTTTTATGTATTTTTTCATCAAAAACCTCTTTTTATACACAAATTTTATGTATAATTATACCATATTTTTATAAAAAAGCAACCATTTTTGATGAAATTTTACTTTTTTGAAAAAGATTTTATACTTAATTAATACCACTTTTATACTTAATTAATACCTTTTGGCAAAATTTAGAGCAAAAATATACCTAATTAATACCTTTTTTACAAAAATATATCTAATTAATACCATTTTTGGCGAAAGTGAATATATATATAAATAACTATTAGTTATTTATTACGATCTTGTTGCTCGAGTTTCGATTCAAATTTTCGGATGGCATCACATGTCTACAGAAATAGAATTCGACTTCTGTAGACTCTAGAAGTCGAACCCATGTCTGATGTATCGGATGTCGAACTCACATCTATGCTATCGGAATTTATGAGATCTACTTTTTTGAAAAAAAAACAAAACTTACAAGAGTGGTCTTTTTTTTCTCTCTCACACAAAACTGGAGGGATATACACTATTACTCCTCTCTACCAACTTCATTCAGATATCCAAAAAATAGGTCACGTCTCTGATACTCAAAAGCAGAATCAGTGGGGTATTTGTATATCCATCTCTCTCACACAAAAAAACAATATAATAAAGATAAAAGACCACTCTTTTAAAATTGGATAGATTCTAGAGCTGGATTTTTTTGAGGAGGTGGATAGGATGGAGTCAAAGGCTAAAAGAGAAAGGGTGTAGTCAGTAGGTATAGTAGGTATAGTAGGTATAGTAGGTATAGTAGGTATTGTTAGATGCTGCCGAAAATCAGATATTTACAGATCCCGCAGCCAAAAAGGCACAGCAACTTTATCATAATAAGCTAAAAACAGCCGAATGGACAAGCAAGGTTACTTCGGGAGTACCTGTCATAGACAAAGATGGGAATCCGCTTCCAATAAACGAACAGATAAAGGGGTTTGTTGCAATTGGACAAAATGTAACGGCAGATATGAATCTATTGGAAATGATTGGCATGGTGGCTTTAATGTCAGGAACACATAAGTTTTCACATGATTTTTTAAAAAATACTGTGGATCAAATTGGAAATGTTTTTCCGGGAACAGATTTATTAAAAGCTGCTCAAATATTAGAGCTAGGGCTTGTGGGGCCGATGGATATTAACAAAGATGGTGTTTATGAGATAAGTCCGGAAGAGATAACATCAATGATAAAAGAACAAGCCAAAGGTGCTCCGTTATTAACCGATGTCTGGAATTCTATTATCGGCTCTCCACAAAAAGTCACAAATCTGTTTGGATATGAAAATGAAAATCCTGACACAAACTCAAACGATACAAATATCAAACTTTCAGGCGTACTAACCAATAATACCGATGATGGAGTTGCTGGCGGCATTTAAATGAGATTTTGAGAAAAAAGAGGATCTATTTCCTCTTTTTGCCTCTCTTATTTTGAAAAAGTGGGTCGTTTTCTATCTCTTTTTTGATTCTATTCTCGTATTCGTAGTATTTTTCGGTTTTAGGTATCTTTCCTTGCTTCATCAAAAGTAAGGTTAAGTCGAAATCTTTGTCTACATTGGTTAGCCAGATAAATTCTTTTACGTTGTCGGTAACTGCTTTAAAATTAAACAAGAAGTGATATACAAAGAGTGCCATATCTGCTAGAGCGCGGGGGCTATCTTCTAGCCAATAGTAGTCTCCACACGAATTGAAATTTAGCTCTTCCGCTTTTTCCACTATCGCCTCATAAATCTCTTTTAGATCGTATTTGCCCTCTCTACGTATCTTTTCCTCATCTAAAACTAGCTTCACTCCTCGTTTGGCATCGTATTTAGGCTCTTCTACTTCGTTTTGTTTTCGAATATACTCGTAGTACTTCTCCGTCTTAGGGATTTTTCCTTGCTTCATTAAAAGCAATGTCAGATCGAAGTCCGGATCATAGCTAGTCATCCATACAAATTCTTTTACGTAGTCGGTAACGGCTTTAATATTAAATAAAAAACGATATACAAATCTACCCATGTTTACGAGGGCATCGGGGTGATCGTTAATCCAAAATTTCGTTTCATCGATAGATATATTCTCAAACTCTAGCTCTTCTGCTTTTTTTCTGATGACCTCTTTTAGTTCGTCTAGGTCATATATATCATCTCTTATTAGCCTTTCCTCATCTAAAACTAGCTTCACTCCTCGATATCCCATTGTATTTTCCTTCTAGCTCATCTGGAGGGGATTTAGCCCTCCGCTTTTGAGGATGATGCCTGATTTTGACTTTGGAGTCGCTGATTCTTCATATGATGTTTTCTTTCCATCTATTTGTATTTGTGCTTGCATTACTCCGTGCCTTATCATTTCCTCTGTGATTATCTGCCCTTCATTTTGGACTCTCGCTTTTTCATATGTAGATTTTTCGTGAATTTTGAGGGGGTCGTGATCGCTCTCTTCTATGTAGTTCGAAATTTCTAGGTGATCGGCAATAATGCCTGAAAACTCTTTGGAAAGCTCGTATTTTTCTGCCATTTGCCTTTCGATTTCACTACGACCCATGTCAAAAATGCTGCTAAATTCCGGTGCTCCTTGAGGCTTTGATGCTTTGTATTTTTTAAGTTCCTCCCTCAACATCATATACCCAAAATCAGGTTTCATTTCCATAGGTACTATGATCTTGAAATTTTGGCTTGAGGTGGGGGCAAAGATGGCTCTGAATTGATTTTTTCTGAAAATTTCATACGCTTCATCGATAGTGATGATGTTTGCATTTTTTTTCTTCTCCACTGAAAAAACTAGGAGGTTTCCGATATCTGTTATTGACATGAAATCTCGATATATTCCTCTTGTTCTGGCTCTTGAGTATCGATATTGTGATGTGAGTCGCAGTAAGGCATACATCGTTCTAGCCGTGATTACGTTTTGAGAATAGTTTTTACGTTTATTTTTGTAAACTTCAACAAATTCTACGGGCTGTGGCAATACATGAGAGTTTGAAAAGCTTATTTCGTTATTGTAAATTTTTTTCATCACTTCAAAAGCTTCAACTCCGCTTAAATTTAGCTGTTCTCTAAGAATATCGCGAGGTGACATCTTAGCGGGTGTTTGGCTGTTTTGTCGGTATCTATAGATGAATTGTTTATTGGCTGACTTTATTTCGTCTTGAGACGGTATCACAAGACGATCAAATAATAACTCTCCCTTTTTTTCCTCGATATATTTCACAAGTGTTTCAAGAGATAGATTGTTTGAAATTTTTAGGAAATCTCGGTTCATATCCTCTTGCTGTGCCTTTTCCGCTTCCTCAATTTCTTGGAGGTGGTAGTCCGCTTCATTTATAGGGCGTTGCTCTCTTATTTGTAGCTTTTTGAGCTCATCTTTCATGCTTTCATCGTCTTCGAGATATTTTAGTTCCTCTTGGCTTAGGTTTTGATAGAAGGTTAGGGGTTTTAGTTCGGGTTCTTCTTCTTGTTCCTTGGCTCCTACCTCAGATATCAGCTGCTTTAGTTTCTTGCTACGGCGTTTTTCTAGCCATTCGGTGCGTTTTTGTTTGAGATTTGTTAGGGCTTCTTCTAATTCCTCTAGGCTTAGATCACTTATTGTCTTTTCCCTTTGAAATTTAGGGCTTCTACTTATTTTTTCGTCGTCCGTAAGGGTTTCCTCAAAAAGCGTATCGATATGCTCGAATCCTCTACCTTTTATATTTAGATCCGCTCCATCACTGCCTCTTTGCCCTCTTTTTCCTCTATTTGGATTGATGATTTTTATGTATTTATTTTTTTTGGTTTGTATTATTTTATACTCTACTTCCTGTTCCTTTAGAAAAGCATATAGCTCATCTAGGCTTTGGATGTCCTTTAGTGCTTCTTGGTAGGCTTTGCGGGTTAGGGCTATCTTTTTTTGCATGGTGTTTTGCTTGCGATCTCGGCTATAATCTTTTGGGTTTTCAAAACCGTATTTCTTGTTGATGTACTGCTGGATGATGTCATTTCCTCCTATATTCCCCGTCCAGAGTAGGCTGATCTGCGAATCATCAAGATAGTTTCGTTTTGAGATTCCGATGTGAATGTGTTCATATCGATATTCATCGCGCTCTCCGATGATTTTTCCATCTTTTAGTATAGTTCGCTGTTTTTCATCGTTTTTGAAACGCTTTGGAGCATGAACTTCGGCAAAGGCTGTGATTTCATCGGGGGTGTGTCCTGAGGTATTGGTATCTATGATTATTTTGGCTATCTCTTGGAGGGTTTGATATTTCTTGTTTGGATCACTATTTAGCCTCATCATATCTTCTCTTGAAAAAGATACGGTTATAGAGAGGTAGTTTTTTTTCCAGCCCTTACGTTTTCGAAACTCATCATCATTTATGAGCCTTTCCTCTTTCTGGAACTCGTATATGTCGCCAATAAGGGGTATTACCTTATCCTTATCGTCTCTAGTTTCCTTATAGCCAGCTTTCTCTCCGCCGATCATATAGTCAGCCATGCCGATATCTCTTTGTACGTATCGTAATATCATATCTGCTCCCTATCTAAAACCATACTCAAATCCTATCCGTGTCTCGTCTATTTTCTATGTTTGCGAACATTGAAAGCATCAAGTGTTTTTTGTGTCATATAGGCTATGATTTTTAGGCTGTCTTTAATAGTGAAAATCTCTTGGTGTGGTACATCATCTTTTATGCGGCGGTAGTTGATATAGCGCGCTATCTGGTTTATGTTATTACCGATTTGCCTTAACTGGAAATTTAATTCCCTAATCTCTTTCTTGTCGACATAGATGACATCGCCCTCGGCTATGAGGCTGCGAGTATAGTCGGCTACGTTCATGTTCGCTATGTTCGCCTTTAGCAAAAGCGATTGATATTCGCTATCTGAAAGCCTTACATGAAGCACCTTACTTTTCCTATTATCTTTATTTATATTTTCCATTATAAAACCTCTCTCATTTCCACTCTAAAATCAATACTAAAGACCATTGTTTTGCTTATATTAAAGCATTGTTAAAAGTCATACCTAAGGACATTTCTATTTATATATAGTAAGCACTATTTAAAATCGTATTAAAAGACAATTAGTTTTTCATACTGAAATCACAATAGATGTCATATATCAAAACGCTATTAAGTTTGATAGTAAGGCTAGTAAATGCTTCTATTAAAAGCAACATTAAAAACCTTATCAAAAACTACTTCTAAGACTAATTATAGTCCGCTTGAAAAACACCATCACTCGCCGCTAGGGGAGCGATATTAAAACATATTGAAAATCTATCCATTTTCCATATAGAAATCATAGTAGATTTCATATATCTAAGCGCATATAAAATACTTGTTAAAGAACGCATAACTGCTAAGTTATGGTTAGCCTAAAAATCATATAGATTTTTCGCTATAAAAACATATAGAAAAACATACCTATATCCTATGCAATTGACACATTGGGTTTCTAAGGGGACACCCTTAGGCGCGCTTACAAATGTTTCGCACGTAGTGTGATACATTTGCTTGGCGTGCCTTACCATAGAAAATAGGCTATTTTTTCGATAATTTGGATCGTAGCATGAAAATAAAAATAAGTCAACTAATTTGGGTTGACTTCGTTTGAGAATCATGATAGGATCGTTTTCAGTTTTTGGGAAAAAATAAATGAGTTTATTTTTGATAAAAAATTAGTAAGAATTTTGCTTTTGACTATAATTAATATTGTATAAAAAAATAAGGAGGATTAAATGGCAAAAAAACAAGCTATAAAAAAGCTCCCGGCATACAAAAAAATAACGGAGGATGATCTTAAAATTCTTTACGCTATAAAAAAGCAGATGCTAAGGGATCGAGAAGAAAATATTTCGCCTCAACAAAAGATGCTAATTCAGGTAAGCGATTTCATCATAGATTCGAATAAGGATAAACTAACCGCTACGATGATCTCAAAAGCTCTCAGAGAGATAGGAGTTTCAATCGGAACTAGAAGCATAAAATCGTTTCTACTTTCGAGGGGGCAAGAACCGTATCGAAAAGTCAAAAATCAAGCTCAAAAAATAGCTAAAAATGAGGCAATAAAAGAGGTAATAAATGAGCCTCAAAAAGTAGAGATAAAAGAAGCTCAAATCGAGGATGAAAAAGAGGTCTCAAATGCGGATGTAAAAGAGGTAAAAAAAGATGATTCGGTGATCGGCGAGGATGAGATGAAAAAGCTAGAAGAAAAAATAAAGAATATAGAGAATGATGAGTCCATTTCTGCGGTGAAAAAGCATGAAAAAATAAATAACCTAAAAGATAGCTCTATCGCGGCTCTAAAAAATCAAGCAAAATACCCTCACGGCAGGTCAAAAGAAGAGTATGAAAAAAGTGTGACAATCGATCCGGAAATAGCGGCTGAAGGTCGCGCAAAGAAAAAAATCATAGGAGGTTAAAAATGGGGAACAAAAAATTCATAGTCATAAACACAAAAGGTGGCTGCGGTAAGAGTACTACGGCTATACAAATTCTCGCTCCGTATCTTTTTGAAAGGAATGGAAAAAAAGAAATAGAACTCGTGGAATTCGATTCGCAAAACATGAATGCTGCGACATATTCAAACTCGGAAATTTTCAAAGCTAAGTACGTTGATATCACAAGAGAGATCGATGGGTATCTATGCGATCTTCTGACATCGGAAAAAGATACTATTTTCGATATCGGTGGAAATAGAAGTGCTACCGATTTTCTAGAGAAACTCGGCTCGATGTCGAGTGTCTTTCTCGAGCTAGTAGATGCTTTCTTTGTGCCGCTCGGAATGGGCGAGCAGGATGCCCTCAACGCAAAGAAAACCGCCCAAAAAATAAGAGAGATCAAACCATCCACAAAAGTGATTTTCGTGCTGACCCAAAGTCTGCCGGAATACGATTTGGAACGTGCATATCGTTTCTTTTTCGATGGCGATGATATGAGAAAAACGCAATATCTGACCCTAGAACATAGACCGGTAGAGATAGATGACTCAAACGTCTACGGATGTACTGTGTACGAACTAGGAAAAACCGATATCACGCCCATAGAGGAAAAGATAAGAGAAGCCCTAAAAAATAGGGATCTAGCTAAGATGAATGAAAAAAATAAAGAGATCATAATCATCAAAGAGCAAAAACGTTTCTATGAAAATTCTATTCTACCGAATTTTCAAAAGATAGATGAGTTTTTGAGCGAGGGTAAGGCTCAAAAGGTAGAAAAGAAAGCGGAAAAGAAATAAGGTATAGTAAAAATAGGGGAGGTAGAGATGGAAATGCAAAATAAAGTCCAACAAGGGCAAGTAGGGCAAATAAAAGCTCAACAAGCTCAAAAAGAGCCTCAAAAGCCAAAAACGCTCTCGCAAGCGCTAAATTTGAGCGAAATCAAGACCTCCCGTGATGTCATCTCCGCTATGATGACCCTCACGCAATTCATTGATGAAATTCGTGAGGACATAAACGAAAAACATCTGATTTTTGCCGCAAAAAACGAAAAAAACTACAGAGAGATGGAACTCGTTTTGGAAGTTTTTCAAAAAATAGGCGGAACTATACAGGGAAAAGTAAGAATCGCAAACGATGAGGCTCAAAAGAATCTAATAGAAAAGATCACCAAAACCCATGCGGATCTACAAAAAGAGGTAGAGATAGCGGGGCTGGTAGCGATAGAAAAACTAAGAAATGAAACCGAAAAAGTCAAAGCTCACGATTCAAAACTAGAGCAAGCCCTAATCTCTGCGGAAAATCGGCTCATGAATACAATAGGGGCGATACAAAGCATCCAAAAAAATACTCTCAAAAATCTAAATTTTGGGTATATGCTGGGATCTCTGTCAGCAGGGGCGTTGGTGGGAATGCTTTTCACTATGGGAATTTTCATCTTTTCTGAAAAGGGAGATCGTATTTTGAGCGGTATCAAAGCCATACGTGCCGAAGGGAACGAACTTTTAGCCCTCTCCCAAAGAATCGATGAAAATCTGTTTTTCGAAAAGACTATGAGAAAATTCAATATAGAAATCATCCCTGTAGTAGTAGGAAAAACTCAAGAGGTAGCGTTGAAAATACCTGAAAAACATTTGCCTCTACGGGAGAATGTTTTGATTGACAAGGGCTATGGGATTATACCATTAAAATAATATTATTTTAATTATAAGTAATAACATAATAAAGGAATTCAAAATGAAAAATACTGAAAAACTTGACATCCGCGCGATAACGCCACAAACAGAGCTTCTAAACACTATCAATCTTAATAAAACCTTAAAAGTGGCTGAAAGTGCAATAAGTCTCGCAAATCAAAAGGGAGAGTCGGTCAATATGCCGCCATCGTGGATGGGCGGGATCAATACGAGAGTAGGACTGATTTTTCGCCCAAACTACGAGCCCTCTGCTGTGATCTGGCAGCTATCGGAAATGCTGAAAAGTGAGGGAAATGTCGTAGACATCGCGTATTTTGATGATCGTGGCCGTATCAAAAAATTCTTTTTTCATGGTGAAGCGGAGGATCGATTTTTTCTCGGAAATATCGTGGACTACTCTGAAGCTCGTGATAGTCTAGCTTCTTGTCGGACTGCGGAGCTCTATGGGGGTAGACGCATGTTTCATATCGATTTTTTGGATAGGACAGCTCATAGAAACTATGATATGAAGGGCTTGGCGGATGTGTATCATGAGAAATGTTTCGAATTTAATCATCGTAGTTTGAAAGATGAGATGAGAGGGTGTAGGAAAAAGGCTACTCATATCGAGATACTCAACTATACCGGACATAGGGCGAACTGGCATTACGAATATCCTATATTAGAGGGTGTGATTCGTGATTTTTGCCGAAGTTACGGGCTTTGTATGCTAGGCTATGGTGTGGGGGTGGAAGGGCATAGGTTGGGACAAGCGGTGGAGGTTTTCTATCCCGATGAGGAGTTTGAGGTGCTTGATTTGCGCGGGTTTGAGAAAAAATAGGGGGATGTGGGGTAAAGTATATCCCTCTCGCTCAGAGGAGAGGAGAAAGACCATTCGTAATGATATAAGAGGTTGATTTTTTAAAAAAGTCGGCTTGTAGAGAGAGCTGATATATATATTTTGCAAAAAAATAAATGAGTGAGAGGGTATTCTTACGGCATAAGAGGTGGTTTCTCACTCATTTATTTTTATAAAAGTAAGAGTTATAAAAAAACGAATAACTTACGCTAACAAAAAGCCCTCTTTCGAGGGCAAAATGTATTATGTTGTTTTATGGATTTTTCTCCCATCTGCAGAGAGAAAGCCCTAAGGGCTAACAAAAAAATTAAAAAAAACCGAGATTTTTTGAGAAACTTGAGCGTTTCAATGCCCTATGGGCTAACTGACACTCGGTTTTATGCCCTATGGGCTAACTGAATGCAAAATTTTTGCATTTTTTTAAAATATTTAAATGCTCTATGAGCTAACAAGGGAGGCTAACGGGATCTGTTTGTTAGCCTCTGGTTTTATGTCTACCTGTGTGATGTCTTACGACTCCAGTTCGCTGTACCATCTCCATCTTTCGAAGGAATAGTGGTACTATACCGGGAAAACCTGAATCTAAATTTAAAAAAAAGTGAATACTCTCTAGCCCTTGTCAAACGTGGATTAGAGAACATAGGGAGAGAGGCAAATTTTGAAAAAAATTGTAATCCTCTCTCAAAAAAATACAAAAAAATAAGGATAAAACCCAAAAAATTTAGTAAAAGGAGGTTTTGGGTATGAGAGAATTTTAGCAAAAATAGTATTGATAGCAAAATGAAAAATGATTAGAAAAAACTATTTATTTTTTATTTGCATATTTGGAATTTGTTTATCTTAATGATAGTATCATATCGTTATCATTAGTAATAAATCTTTAGGTTTAATTTAATTTTGCATATAACTTTTTAAAGGATTAATATGCATCCCGCC
>NZ_LIWR01000014.1 GCF_012978815.1 Campylobacter sp. RM16189
GTTTTTTAAATCTTTAAAGAAAAATAGTTATCTGCATTATTAATAAACAGGCTTCCTACTACTTTCCTTAAAGCAAACTATTCATAAAACACAAATTCCATTGTAGCATTAAAACAAATAGTTCTAGTATTAATTCCATTCATAAATACTGCACTCAGTTTCGCTTATAGCAAATTCATTGTGTCTAAATTTTATATCTACAAACACTAGACTGAACTTTTGTCAGCACTACATACAACTTACATTTATTTATACTAAACCATAATTTAAAAACAGAGCACCATCTATTTAAATTTATCATTACTTTAAACTACTATTATAATTGTTATTACTTTGCTTCTGCTCTCAACTGCAATCAGAAGCTACTTTAAGCGGAATTTATTTCCGCCGTTAAAAGTAGCTTAAGGATAAAAAGGACAAAAATGAGAGAAGTTGCCAAAGAGCTATATGTAGTAGGAAAAGACATTAGTGACACTTGTACAGCTTTAAGTATCACTCGGTGTTGGACTCATGTTTGATTTCGCGCTTCACTGGCTTGGTAAATTTAAAAATCAAAAGATACGTGGTCATAGCGTAAAAAGTATGCTAAAGATTTTTTTATTAGGTCTTTTTATCACTATGAGTGGATACGCAGTCTTTATTCTGGCTCCTCTTGAGTTATTAAGGCAAGTTGCGGTGTTTTCATTTTTTACACTGTTTGGAGCGTTTTTATTCACATATTTTTTGCTTGCCTTTATTGCTGGAAGGCAAAATTTTTTCACAGAGTATAGGATTTAGAAAAATTTTGAGATGGTTTCATGGTTTTTGCATTTTATTGTCAAAAAGAATAGGATTAAAATTTTTAATATTCTTATTTATTATCTTTTCTTTGTTTTTGATGATAAATTTTTCTAAAATAATTGTGAGTGATAATATTAGAGATTATTCTAATTCTCCGCAAAATTTGCTTGATGATTCCGTAAAAATCGCACATATAACAGGCACAAACGTCTCAAATTCAATGATAGTCGTTAGAGAGGACGAGGACATAATAGCTAAAGAAAGAGCTTTGATAAAAGAGCTTGAATATGCAAAATTGATTCAAGATTACTCGTCAATTTCAAAAATATTTTTAAGCAAAACGGAACAAGACAGTATAAAAGAGCTATTTAAAAAAGCTAAAACCGATAGTAAAATATCCGGTTTTTATCAAAATTTAGGCATTGATAAGGAGCTGTTAAAGACAGAATTTGAGAAGATTGTTAATTTTAATACACTAAGTATAGATGAAATTTTAAGTAGCGATTTAGCAAGAGAATTTAAAAAATTTATACTAGAGAATAAAAGCAGCGTAATATATGCCGATGGATTTATAAAAAATAATCAAAGCAGCGAGATTTTAGCTAAACATAATGCCTTTAGTGTTAATTTTGTAGATGCTCTAAATCAAAATTTTACCGAAGCAAAATACTCTGCGGTAATATTAAAGATAGCTGCATTTTGCTTAGCTTTTATGGTTTTATGGTTATTTTTTGGTTTTGCCAAAGCCTTTATTGTAATGAGCCTTATCGCTCTTGGTATACTTATAATTTTGTGCGCATTTATTATATTTGGTTTTCATATAAACATATTTGTCGGATTTGGGCTCATATTGGCAAGCGCTGTTGGAATTGATTATATGATATTTGCGATGAATCAAGATTTGATGAGCAACGAGCGTATTTTTGGGATTCTTACTGCATCGCTAACCAGCTTTATATCGTTCTTTATGCTCTTTTTTAGTTCGACAAACGCCATAAGTCTATTTGGACTCTGCGTTAGTTTAAGTATAGCTTTTTACGCATTGGTGGCTAGTATTTTAAGCGTGAAGATGGAGTCAAGACAGCCAAATAAGCTTGCGTAAATTTAGAAAAAATAAGTATAATCACGCATGTATCAGGGGAGCGTTAGCTGAGATTAGGCGCAGGCCTTAGACCCTTAAACCTGAAGCGGATAATGCCGACGTAGGAAGATGCGCTACTTCTGATGCAAATTTAACCCAAAAGAAAAAATATGCTAATAATAAACGGCAAAGACGAGAGTGCCTTCATCGGCAAAAGTGTCGATGAATTCGCTTGTCAAAAAGGATTCAATAAAGAGTATATGGCTGTGGAAATCAATGGTGAGATTTTGCCGAGGGATAAATTTGACTCTAAATTCAATGACGGGGATAGAGTCGAGATAGTTTGCTTTGTAGGTGGTGGATGATGGATATTAATGATGATTTTTTAGAGCTTGGTGGGCATAAATTTAGCTCTCGTTTTATCTTAGGCTCAGGCAAGTTTTCTCTATCTTTGCTTGAAGCTGCGATAAAGGACGCAAAAGCTCAGATAGTTACGCTCGCACTTCGCAGAGTAAATGAGGGCGGAAGCGAAAATATACTTGATTTTATCCCAAAGGATATCACTATCCTGCCAAACACCTCAGGAGCCAGAAACGCCGATGAAGCCGTGCGTATCGCAAAACTTGCGCGCGAGCTTGGTTGTGGCGACTTCGTTAAGGTCGAGTGCATAAAAGATAGCAGATATCTGCTGCCTGATAACTATGAGACGATAAAAGCAACGGAGAAGCTTGCGAATTTGGGCTTTATCGTGATGCCTTACATGTATCCTGATCTAAACGTAGCGCGCGATCTTGTAAATGCAGGTGCTGCTTGCGTGATGCCTCTTGGCGCGCCTATTGGCACGAACAAAGGGCTTACCACTCGCGAGTTTATAAAAATTTTAATAGACGAGATAGATCTGCCTGTAATAGTTGATGCGGGCATCGGAAGCCCTTCTCAGGCGTGCGAGGCGATGCAGATGGGTTGTGCTGCCGTGATGGCAAATACTGCCATAGCAACTTCGGGTGATGTGCGTGCTATGGCAAAAGCTTTTGCGCTATCTATTGAAGCGGGTAGACTAGCCTATCTAGCCGGGCTTGGCGAGGTGAGCGAAATAGCAAGAGCATCTAGTCCGCTGAGCGGATTTTTGGAGTAGGATGTGAAAAATTTTGACGTGATGAGCTATATGGAGGGCATGCAGCGCATAGACGAAAGCCTAATGAAGCGCGTTTTAAGCCTTAGAGAGAGTTACGAATACGAGCGCTACGGCAAAGCTGATGTGGCAAGAGCGCTAAAGATACAGCGAGTGGATATAGAGGGCTTGCGTGCGCTTTTAAGCCCCGCGGCAGGCGACTTTCTAGAAGAGATGGCGGCTCGCTCGAAAAGCGAGATGAAGAGGTATTTTGGTAACAGTATCGAGCTTTTTACTCCGCTTTATATCTCAAATTTTTGCGATAGCAACTGCGTTTATTGCGGATTTAGCTCGCATAACAAAATTTCGCGCCTAAGGCTAAAGATAGATGAGGTAAAAACGGAGCTTGAAAATATCGCAAAAAGCGGGCTTAAAGATGTGCTGATACTTACTGGCGAGAGCGCTAAGAAGCGTGATTTAGGCTATATAGGTGAGGCCTGCAAAGAGGCTTCAAAGCTTTTTAGCAACGTTGGAGTTGAAATTTACCCGCTAAATTCTGATGAATACGCCTACTTGCACGAGTGTGGCGTGGATTATGTGATAGTGTTTCAAGAGACATATAGCCCCGAAAAATACGCCCAGGTTCATATCGGCGGGCAGAAGATGAGCTTTGCTTATCGCTTCAACGCTCAAGAAAGAGCGCTTATGGGCGGCATGAGAAGCGTTGGGTTTGCGGCTTTGCTTGGGCTTGATGACTTTAGAAAAGACGCCTTTGCAACGGCGATTCATGCAAATTTGATCCAACAAAAATATCCGCACGCAGAAATCGCGATATCCTGTCCTAGATTAAGACCTGCTAAAAATAAAAGCGAGGTAAACGCGGGCAAAGTTGATGAAAGAAGCCTTTTTCAAGCGATTTGCGCTTATAGAATTTTTCTTCCTTTTGCTAATATAACGATCTCAACGCGCGAGAGTGCGAAATTTAGAAACGGGATCATAAAGGTAGCCGCAAGTAAAATTTCAGCAGGCGTTAGCGTAGGAGTCGGCACTCACTCCGATACCGGCAAAAAGGGCGACGAGCAGTTTGAGATAGACGATACTCGCGGTGTGGATGAAATTTATACCGATATCCGCGCGCTTAATCTGCAGCCCGTGATGAGCAATCACATCTATGTTTGAGCTTATTTGCGTTACAAATCGCCATTTAAGCAGGGATTTTTTAGGCGATTTATCGCGTATAGTTAGCGAAAAAAAGCCAAATGCTGTTATCTTAAGAGAAAAGGACTTAAGCGAGTGCGAATATGAAAATTTAGCTTTAGAAGTGCTAAAAATAACTAGAAATTCTAAGACTAAGCTCATTTTGCATACACATTTAGATGCCGCTTTAAGGCTTGGAGTTAAAAATTTACACTTTCCTTTTGGTGAATTTGTGAAATTTAATGAGCTTAAAACTAAACGAGATCTAGTTAAAAGCGCAAATTTAACTATCGGAGTTTCGGTTCACTCTCTTGACGAAGCTATTATGGCGCAAAATTTAGGCGCAAATTATGTAGTGGCAGGACATATCTTTAAGACTAAGAGCCATGAAAGCGAACCTCCTAAAGGACTTGAGTTTTTAAAAGAAGTTTGTGCAAATTTAAACATCAAGACATACGCTATCGGTGGGATAAATGCTAAAAATTTAAGCCAGATAAAAGACACCGGAGCTAGCGGAGCTTGCATGATGAGGGAGTTTTTGAAATTTGATTAAGGCTAGCTGGAAGCTGGATTTAAGGCTAATTTATTATCATTTTAAAATTTTTATGAAGGATAATCGGTGAATAAACTTATTTTTGTGACGTTGCTTTGGGCTTTTAGTTTTAGTTTGATAGGCGAGTTTTTAGCAGGCAGGGTTGATAGCTACTTTGCGGCATTTTCGCGCGTTGTTTTGGCACTTCTTGTCTTCTTGCCGTTTATGAAATTTCAGGCGAAAAACACCGCCATATACGCCAAGATCGCACTCGTAGGCGCAGTTCAAATCGGGGCTATGTATATGTTTTACTACAACTCGTTTTTGTATCTAAGTGTGCCTGAAGTAGCGCTTTTTACGATATTTACACCCTTTTACGTAAGCGTGGTTTATGATCTTTTTGCCAAACGCTTGCGCCCGCTTTATCTGCTTAGCGTTGCGGTTGCGGTTTTTGGTGCTTTTATCATCAAATACGGTGGTGTAAATAGCAATTTCTGGCTTGGATTTTTGCTGGTTCAAGGCGCAAATTTATGCTTTGGTGTCGGACAGAGTGCGTATAAATTTTTGCTTGAAAGCAAGGGATTTAGCGAACAAAAGGGGCTTTTTGGCTGGTTTTTTGTAGGCGCTTCCGCGGTAACCGGCGTAGCGT
Source organism: Campylobacter sp. RM16189 (assembly GCF_012978815.1). Classification (NCBI taxonomy): domain Bacteria; kingdom Pseudomonadati; phylum Campylobacterota; class Epsilonproteobacteria; order Campylobacterales; family Campylobacteraceae; genus Campylobacter; species Campylobacter sp. RM16189. The sequence continues at coordinate 5,351 of NZ_LIWR01000014.1, forward strand.
TTGGTGTATTTGGAAATTTCGAGAAAATTTCACTTGATATGACGCAGTCTTTAGTGCTTCTTTGGCTTGGTATCGGCGCTAGCGGGCTTGGATACTTTATGTGGAACAAAGGTGCATGCGAGGTTGATAGCGGTACTTTAGCGATCATGAATAACGCACTCATACCTGCTGCGATCATCGTAAATTTGGTATTTTGGCATAAAGACGCAGACCTTGCGCGCCTTATCATCGGCGGAGTTGTTATATACATCTCACTTTTAGTACATAATAAAATAATAGCTTATTATGAAAAGAAGCAGTTGTTATAAACAAGGATTTTTAATCAGTATATATGATGCCCGAGGTCAAAATCTATTAAAATGCCTTCAAAACTCTATATTTTGATACTTTCAAAAAAACTTGAACACGATAATATCAAAAAATAATAAAGAAGTCAACTGTAGTATATCTATTATTTTTAAGAGACCCCTAAATTCAATCATATAATCAAGAGTGTAAAACAAAACCTCTTTTTATAGTAACCATATCCTGTATTGTCGTGATGCAAATTATAAATTAAATCCTTTTCGCTCTTTATTAATGCACCCCATAATCCGTTCTTTCGAATGTAAAGCTCTTTTTGGCTCATACTTTTTGCAGGATGAAAAAAATTAACTGCTTGGCTACTTTCGCCTGAGCTAATCGATCTTTTTTCATTATCTTCGCTACTCCTTTTGCTTGACTTCTGTTTGCACTTTTGACTTCCTTTTGTGTGAAATTTAAGCTACCGATACTCTCGGTTTGGATTATAGCTGATGCTACTGCCAAGTTTGTGGGCTATTGTAGCTAATATGCTTCAAAAGTCGTCAAGCTCGATGTGCTCTATATTAAAAGTATCAATAAATACTATGAAAGGTTCAGATAATGAAGTTGAAGTATGTATCATAAGTAAAGTATTAAAAAATGTGATTTAAAACCCACCTAAAAGGCTTTTAAAAACTTGTAAAAGGTAATGTAAAATTTTGTAAAATAATGTAAAATGAATTTTAGGCAGTTTGATTTTAAACAAAATAGTTCTTAGTCTCTAAAATTACGCACTTTTATGAAATTTTCTATCGCTTTGAATTCCTGCAAAACTTTTCAGATGAGATTGAAATCAAACTTATATACGAGCTTGAAGAGATACTAAGAGAGCTTAAGATGCCTGAAACTTATCAAAAATAATAAAATTTATTTTATGTTTTAATAAGATAATATAGGTTATTATTCACCCTAAAGGTGAATAATAAAAGGGCTATTTTGGAAATACGCTTTAAAACAAAAAAACTACAAAAACAATACGAACAATCAAAAGAGGCAATTAAAGCGTATGGTATAGACGTAGCAATGCGTTATGTTACGAGAGTGAATATTATAAAAAGTGCGAAATGTTTTGAAGATTTATGTTTAATAGTACCGCTTAGATTTCATCAACTAACAGGAAATAGAGAGGGGCAGTATCCCATTTATTTAAATGGATTTTATAGGCTGATTATTACTAATGATGGCGATGGTAATGTAGATATAGCCAAAATAGAGGAAGTGAGTAAGCATTATGGCGACTAATAATTACATATCAGATTTGGCAATACACCCGGGAGAGTTTTTGAGTGAAATAATAGAAGATATGGGGATGACACAACTAGAGTTATCTCAAAGGTTAGGCAGACCGACACAAACTATAAATGAAATCATTAAAGGCAAAAAATCAATAACTCCGGATACAGCTGTTGAGCTTGAAAACGTATTAAAAATACCGTCTCATATTTGGCTAGGGCTAGAGAGTGAATACCAAATGGTTTTAGCAAAGCAAAAAGAGCAAAAACAAATGGAGGAAGAAACTAACCTTGTTAAAAATTTTCCTTATTCAGACTTAGCAGGCAGTGGTTTTGTTAAGGGCACAAAGAATATGATTGAGAGAGTTGCCGAGCTAAAAAACTTTTTTGCTGTTTCAAGACTATCGGCAATAAACGGTATAAGCACATATAATCCAGCTTTTAGAGTTTCAAAAGATCATTCAAATATCTCTCCTGAAGCAATTGCTTCTTGGATGCAAGCTAGCACAATAAAAGCTAAAGAAATAAAAACAGAGCCATTTGATAAGAAAAAACTAAAGGACAGCTTGCCTCAAATAAAAGGGATTATGGCTAAAGAGGATATTAATAAGGCTTTGTCTTTAATTAAGGATATATTAGCATCTTCCGGGATTGCTTTTGTATGGCTTCCTAATTTTCAAAAAACAAAAATACATGGAGCCACATTTTGGGTTGATGATGGTAAAAAAGCAATATTATCCATGACTCTAAGAGGAAGTTATAGTGATATTTTTTGGTTTAGCTTTTTCCATGAAGTTGGGCATATTTTATTGCATAAAAAAAGAGATATTTTCTTAGAAAATGATGTTGATGATACAAAGCAAGAAGAGGAAGCCAATGAGTTTTCTAGCGATTTTCTAATCCCAAAAAAAGAATATGCAATTTTTTTAAAAGAACAGGATTTTTCTGCTGACAACATTAAGAAATTTGCAAAACATATAGATGTTTTACCATCTGTTGTAGTAGGAAGACTAATGTATGATAAAATCATAGAGTTTGGAGATTATAGACTTAACAAACTCAGAGATAGATATACTTGGGCTAGCAAATTAAACTAGCCCAAGTATTAAATGCTAGCTAGCTTTAAATTTGCTGCATCGGTTAAAAATTTAGAGCGATTTGAGCTTACGCGATCGATTGCCTCTAAAACGGATTTAGGCATAGTTAAATTTATGCGCACTTTTACATCTTCTTTTATAGGCTCATATATGCTTTCTCCGTTTTTTAAAGCGCCCTCCACATAGCACGCAAAAGCCTCTTTAAGCTCTTTTATCGCCTCCGCTTCACTATCTCCCCAGCCCGCCATTAGGTTATTTTTAGTAAGCCCTAAATCGGCATATTGCGCGTAATAGTCGCCATCATCAAGTCTTTTAACTGTTATGGTATAAGGCAAGTTTAGATAGTATTCAAGGTCTTTTTTCATTTTTTAGCTCCTATTTTTTCTAAAACAGCAAGAGTATAAACCTCTTTTATAGGCTTATGCCTAGGGATTATTATGCTATCTTTGTCTTTTTTAAATTTATGGTGCGAGCCTCTTGCGTGCTCTAATTCCCAGCCGAAATTTATTAAAATTCTTTGCAAATCTTCAAAGCTTGCATTTTTTGGATTATTTGCTAGTTTTGATATAAGTTTATCCAAGCTTCCCATTTAATTTCCTTATTTATACACATAAATATACACACTTATTAATTAAAACAAGATAAAACCCGCGCCGTTATTTCACTTTAAAGCTCCGACAGCTAGGCTTAATATGCTATTAGTAACCGATTTTATAGCCTCTTCGCTTGAAATGGATACCGCCTTTTTAAGTTTAGTTAGTATCGTTTCGCTCTCTTTTAAATTTGAAGGAGTTTGATTAAGCACTATAAGCCCTTTAGCCGTTAAGATAGCGTTAAGCACGCTCTTATCTCCGCCGTATCGCTCCAAGCTTATATAATCGTTTTTGCGTAACCACTCTATATTTTCTGTGCCTTTTAAGATAGCATTTCCAAAATAGTAAATGGCCATACTGTAGTCGTTTAATGCCACTTTATCTACTTTATGACTACGCCCACTCTGCTACAAAAGACTCACAATATATAGGATTTTAGTATGTGAGATATAAATTCAGTGAACTTACTTTTACCGCCTGAATAATGTAGAGATGATTGAATATACAAATAAATCCTTTTATTGGTTATATAAAATATGCCAAAATTTCGTTCCCTCTTTAGCATTTTTTTTAAAAATAAATTTAAAAACTTAAAACAACTTTCACAATCCTTTAAAAATTTATGAAAAATCAATAGTTTAGAACAATTAACTAATAAATACCAAGGCAGTGAGTATGACGACCAGTATAGTATTTAAAAAATAGAAACTAGCTTCAGCATCCCCAAAGTCAAAATCAGGCATCATTCTCAAGAGCGGAGATTTAAATCCACTAGAGATTAACTAAAGAACAACAAGGATATTTAAAAATGGATTCTCGTGGAGTTAAGCTAGTACTAGACAAGGAAAAGATACTTAGAGAGGGTGTCTATGACTGGGATGAAATACAAGAGGCGATAGAAGAAAAAGCGGAAGAATTTAATTTTAGAACATTTGACAACATAATTTATAGATTAATTGATAGTCCGCGAGCTCTAGCGGATATGGCACTCTTTGTATATCACTTCTTGTTTAATTTTAAAGCCGTTACCGACAACGTAAAAGAATTTATATGGCTAACCAGTGTAGACAAAGATTTCGACTTAACCTTACTTCTAATGAAACAAGGAAAAATACCTAAAACCGAAAAATACTACGAATACGAGAATAGAATCAAAAAAGAGATAGAGTTCGATAAATTCGTAGAAAATAACTATACCGCCAGACGAGGAGTAAAGCTTATTCTAGACGAAAAAAAGATAGAACAAGAGGGTATCTATGATTTAGAAGGGATTTATAAAGAAATTGATCAAAAAGCCATAGAGCTTAATTTTAAACCCTTTGACGGAGAAACTTATTGGCTTAAGGATAGCCCTCGAGCCTTAGCAGATATGGCACTATTCGTATATCACTTCTTATTCAATCTTAAAGCAGTTACAGATAATGTTAAAGAATTTGTCTGGCTAACTAGCGAGGATGGAGATTTTGATCTGACACTGCTTTTAATGAAGCATGGAAAAATGCCTAAGACGGAGAAGTACTATGAGTATATCCGAAAATAAAAATGAAGTAGAAGAACCTAAATACAATGCCAAGCGCGGAGTAAGGCTTGTTTTAGATGAAGAAAGATTGGTTAAGGAAGGCATTTACGATTTAGTTAAAGTAAAGAAGGTCATAAAGAATAAAGCGGAAGAGCTTGATTTTAAGACTTTCGATGGTGAAAACTATTGGCTTAAAGATGGTCCTGATGCTTTAGTTAATATGGGCAGATTCGTGTATCGTTTTCTATTTAGCTCTAAAGCGATAACGGATTACGTAAAAGAGTTTATTTGGATGACTAGTGAGGATAAAGATTTCGACTTAACCTTACTTCTAATGAAGCAAGGAAAGATACCTAAAACCGAAAAATACTACGAATACGAGAATAGAATCAAAAAAGAGATAGAAAACGACTCACTTTTTCAAAATAAGAGAGGCAAAAAGAGGAAATAGTTATCTCTTTTTTCTCTTTTTACTATTAACTAAAATTGCAATACGCAGAGTAAGGTTAATCCTTGATTAGAAAAATCAAAGCAGAGGGATAATGCTAGGTAGATGAGATTTATGATACCGATAAAGCCTTTTATAGAATGGCAAGGCTAGTATATGGTTTCATTTTTAAAAGAAAACCTATAATGCACAACATAATCGAATTTATATGTATAGGTAGTATGGACTAAGACAGAGTTCTAAATATGGCTCTTATGGATTAAAACATCTTCCCTAAAAATAAAAAACACTACGAGAATCTGCGAAAAGTAGCCAAAAGCGTAAATAATTCGAGACGAGATGAGGCGTATAAATCAGTTCTTGATGGAAGAATTTTTATAAAAAAAGAGATATGACCTTAATTATTTGTATTAGTAAATTTCTGGCACTGCCAAGAAATTCAAATAAATACGCTTATATCTTTAGTGGCAAATGTCTTAGCGAATAATAGAAAATAGTATAAAGCCGTTAATTCAAATGCTGCATAGCAAATAAACACCCAAGGTTTAGCTTTGGGTGTTTATTTTTTTAACTTAACATTGCAAAAAAGATTATTAATCTATTTAATCAAATTTTTATATTATAATATATATACTTTTAGAAATATATATTAAAGGAAAGCCAATGCAAACAGCAAAGATTTTTAAAAGCGGTGGGTCTATGGCTATACGTATACCAAAGTCAATAAATTTAGAGGGCATTAAAGAGTTTATTATTACCCAAACACAAAAGGAAATTACTTTAACACCAGTATTAAAACAAGATGAGTGGAGTGGACTTCTTAAGACTCTTAAAAGCATTAAAGAGAGTAATCTTAAGTTAAAGATACCGGAGCGATTAGAACCACAAGAGCGAGAGTGGGGATTTAAATAATGTTTTTATTAGATACCAATATTTGCAGCTATCTTATATCTCAAACAGAGCCTTATTTTAAAAACATCCTAGATAATCTTTTAAAGCAAGACAGATCAAAAGTTTTTATCTCATCTTTAAGCGTAGCCGAGATGCTTTACGGAGTAAAAAACTCAACCTACAAAGAGCAAAATTTAGCCCTTGTTAATGAGTTCATTGGTCATTTTAATATAGTGGATTTTAATTATGAGAGTGCCAAAATTTATGCAAAAGTTCGCAAACAAGCAAAGGATAAAAACAGAAAAGTCGGCGAGATAGATATGCAAATAGCCTCAATTGCAATAGCTAACAACCTAACTCTTGTTACAAATAATGAAAAAGACTTTAACTATATAGATTTTATAACTATTGAAAATTGGAGCAGGTAGATAACTAACTTTACAGTAGCCCTTGTGCCAACTGCAATAAATTAGACTAATAAGTTCTAGCGAAACGGAAAATAGCAATCTGTATGCTTTTTATAATTATATTATGCTTTATAGTTCAATAAGTATCTGCCCAAATTTCTATATAAAATATCATTTTTAGTAATTTTTACTACATAAAAAATAGACGTATATGGCTTATTTTATTTATAGACTTAGAGACTGTTAATTATTAAGAGATATATTTGTGTGAAATAAATTCTACTATCAAGTAAATATACTTGTAAGCTTTTCTTTAAATGTATCTGCATAAATTAGGTAAAAATAAAGAGAATGTTAAGAAAAAAATAAATAATCAAATTGA
>NZ_LIWR01000015.1 GCF_012978815.1 Campylobacter sp. RM16189
AAAAAGAGTATCTGGTATTAAGAGTAAACGATAAGAAATTCCTATTTGGAACACTACCAAACGATAGTAATATCAATCAAGGTAGCTTTGATAGTATAAGCAGTGACGGTAAAAACGTAACTTACACTTATGAATGGAATGATGACACAATTCCTCAAGGAGATAGAGACCTTGTAGTGACTCCTATAGTAGAGAGCATATCAAACGATCTAAAAGTAAAAAGCATAAAATCCGCCAAAGGAACTATAAAAGATGATGATAGAAAACAAAACGAACCCGATCCTGAATATTACGATCCTATTGTAATAGATCTAAATAAAGACGGAACCACTACTTCCAAACTAAACGGAGCGGTAAATTTCGATATAGACAGTAACGGCTTTAAAGAAGCTACCGGATGGATAAGTCCTGAAGACGCATTTTTAGCTTATGATAGAGATGATAACGGAATTATAGATAACGGAAATGAACTATTCGGAGATAAGACAATAGCTGATACCACAAGAGGCTATACGGATAAAACAGCTAAGAACGGGTTTGAGGCTTTAAGGGCGTTTGATACGAACAATGATAATATAATAGATAAGAATGATGAGAAATTTAACAAACTGCTTTTATGGCAGGATAAGAACTCAAATGCCTTAACGGATGATGGAGAGCTTTTTGCTCTACAAGATAAAAACATAAAGTCAATCGATCTGAACTATCAAGAGGTGAGTATAGACAATAACGGAAACTTTATAAAACAAACTTCAACGGTAACCTTTAATGATAATACTACCACTACGGCTGATGACGTATGGTTTAAGGTAGATTTAAAAGATACCGAACAATCGGATGCAGACATTTCGTCAAGCATTACGGCTTTGCCTGAGATATATGCATTTGGTAACATTTATAATTTAAGAAATGCTATGAGCATGGATAGTAGTTTGGTTGATATGGTAAATGGATATGTTGTTCTAGATCAAGATAGTAAAGAAAAACAAATAGACAACTTAATATTTAAATGGGCGGGAGTTGAAGGCATAGATATCAATAGTAGGGGTTCATATATAGATGCTAGAGTGCTTGGAGTATATGAGAAGATGACGGGCAAACCGTTCTATCATAAATCTTTTGGTTCAAATCCTAATAGCTCTGTTGCTAATATGTTAAATGATCTTTATAAAGAATTTAAAGACTATGCCTATGCTACTATTGAGCTTCAAACTACATACAAAGGGTTGATAGATACTAAATATCAATACTATAACTATGATGCAAACAAATATGGATATGACTTTTCAAATCTAAATAGCAAAATAAGAGAGCTATATAATTCGCAAAACCATGAAGAGATCGCCAAAATAAACGGCTTAATCAAAAAAGCTGCTATTTATAGAGATAACCTTCTTGCAAGCTTTGAAGAAAATTTAATAAATTTAACTTCAGGAAATGAACAGTTTAAATATGTGGCTATGTCCAATTATATAAAAGGAACCGATAAAGGTGAAACTATAAACGGAAGCAATGCAAAAGATTGGATAGAAGGTAAAAAAGGAGACGATTATCTAAGCGGTGGAAGCGGAGATGATGTATATGTGTATCGTAAAGGCGATGGTAGTGATACTATATATGATCCACAAGGAGCAAATAAACTAAAATTTAGGGATATAAATAGAGATGAAGTTGATTTTTTAAGAGAGAATGACTATTTGTCAATACAGATAAAAGATACCAATGAAAAGATAACGGTTCAAAATTTTTTCAATCACTATACTCAGCCTGCTATAAGTATATTTGAATTTGCCGATGGAGCTACTGTGCTGGCAAACGAGATAAGAGCTTTTAATCTAATAGGCGATGATAATGATAACTCTATTTATGGCTTTATTTCGGATGATGTTTTAAAAGGCAACAAAGGAGATGATAAGTTATACGGCGGACAGGGAAATGATGCATATGTCTTTAATAGAGGAGACGGTAAAGATACAATAGATGATGAATCAGGACAAGATACTATAAAATTTGAAGGTGATATTACGCCCGAAGATATCTTGTTAACAAGAGAGCAAGATAGATTAATAATCAACATATTAGATAAAGATAAGAGACCGACAGGCGACAGCATTCTAGTAACTGATTTCTTTAGTTTTTCAAGTGAGTTAGGTGATGGAAACATAGAGAAGATAGTATTCTCAAATGGTCAAATATGGGATAAAAATAAAATTCTTGAGAAGGCTAAGCTGGAAGCTACTGAAAATAGAGATACTTTTTATCTAACGTCTAATGATGATGTATTTGATGCGCTTGGAGGAGACGATGAGATACGTGGCGGAGTAGGCAATGATACTATAGCAGGAAACCAAGGCAACGATACTTTATACGGAGATGACGGCAACGACACGTTGATAGGCGGCAAAGGCAACGATAAGCTATACGGAGGAAGCGGTAACGATACATATGTCTACTATAAAGGCGATGGTAACGATGTGATAGAAGATACATATGGTAACAATATAATAGATTTTAAAAATATTAAATTTGACGAAATCGAATTCTTAAAAAGCAATAGTAATCTAATTATCAAAATAAAAGAAAATGGCGAAACTATAACTATAAACGATATTTTAAGTAGCCGATACATGAATGGTGACAATTTAACTTTTAAATTTATGGATGAAAGAGTTATTAGCATTCAAGATATAGAATTCTTTTTGATAGGAGATGATCAAAATAACTATTTAAACGGTTATCCGACTAGCGATACCATATACGGTAAAAAAGGAAATGACACTATTTATGGTGGAAGCGGTAATGATACATATATCTACTATAAAGGCGATGGAAACGACACTATATCTGATCATTCAGGCAGTGATACTTTAGACTTTAAAGATATCACAAAAAGCGAAGTAAGGTTTTTAAAAAAAGATGATAGCTTGCTTATTGACATAAAAGATACGAATGAAAAAATTAAGATAGAAAGTTTCTTTCATGATAGTAATAGTTTAAAAACTTTTAAATTTTTAGACGGGACTTCTATGACTTCCGATGAAATAAAGGCTGTTTTTTTAATTGGTGATGAATATGATAATGCTATATATGGTTATGCAAGTAATGACAAACTATACGGCAAAGAAGGAAACGATAAATTATATGGTGGAGCAGGCAATGACATAATAGACGGTGGCGTAGGCAATGATATATTAATCGGTAATGAAGGAAGCGATACATATCTATTTGGAATAGGTGACGGAAAGGATGTTGTTTATGCCTTAGATACGAGCTCTAATATTTTTAGTATAACCCAAAATGGAGATTATGTCATTAATAACTACTACAACATAAACTTCTCGCAAGGCAAGGATATAATTAAATTTAAAGAAGGTATAACCAAAAATGACTTAACCTTTGAGAGGGCGGGCACAAACCAACATGATCTATTAATAAAGATAAAAGAAAGTGAAGACTCCATAACGGTAAAAGCTATGTTTAAAGATGTAAGTGGTCGTATTTATAGTATAGATAAAATAGAATTTAGTGATGGATCGTCTATGAGCTTTGAAGAGATTTATAAAGCAACTCCAATAACATTTTTAGGGGAAAGCGTTATTGGCTCCAGCTATTCTGACACCATATACGCTAATAACGATAACAACATTATACGAACAGGTTACGGAGATGATCTCGTATACGCGAAAGCAGGCAATGATACCGTGTATGGTGAAGGCGGAGACGATACTATAGATGGTGGAGCAGGCAATGATACCGTGTATGGTGAAGGCGGAGACGATACTATAGATGGTGGAGCAGGCAACGATACTCTTTATGGAGGAGATGGAAGTGATACCTATGTATTCGGCAAAGGAGACGGACAAGACACCATCCATGCTGACGGCAAAGATACTCTTAAATTTAAAGAAGGCATCACAAAAGACAATTTAGTATTTCAAAGAGTCAAATCAAACCAATATGAATATAATCCTATAGATCTTTTAATAAGAATAAAAAACAGCGAAGACTCTATAATAGTAAAAGAGATGTTTAAAGAAAGCAATAATAGCAAAGGTCTTAAAAATATAGAATTTGGCGACGGTTCATCTATGAGTCTTGAAGATATTAAAAAAGCTACATTATTAGGAGACGGCTCTAGTGCAGATAGTATTATTTATGGGTTTGAAACAGATGATATCATAAGGGGCGGAAGCAGTAAAGATATAGTATTTGCAAGAGAAGGCAATGACACTATATATGGCAAAGAAGGTAGCGATATTCTTTATGGCGAAAAAGGAAATGACATAATAGAAGGTGGAGCGGGTAACGACACTCTATATGGAGGTGAAGGAAATGATATCTATATCTTTGGCAGAGGAGATGGAGAAGATATTATCCATGATGAAGCAAATAGCTATGACGAAGAAGTTATATTAAATAGAAACGATGTAATTAAATTTAAAGAGGGCATATCTATAAACGACTTAAAATTCCAAAGAGTAGGAGAAAACAAAAAAGATCTATTAATAAAAATAAAAAACAGTGAAGACTCTATAACAGTAAAAAATATGTTTGAGTATGAGAATAATAGATCCGGAATAAATAAGATACTATTTAACGATGGCTCGTCTATGGACTATAAAGATATAGTTAAAGCTTCTCCGGTTGCTCCAAATTTATCAAATGACTCTATCTATGGTTCTAGCTACTCCGATACCATATATGGAGACGATAGAGATAATACCATATATGGTAAAGATGGAGATGATCTCATATACGGTAAAGCCGGCAATGATAAAATATATGGAGGTGAAGGAAATGATATCTTAGAAGGCGAAACCGGAGATGACGATTTGTACGGCGGAGATGGAGATGATATCTTAGAAGGAGGGGTGGGTAACGATACTCTTCGTGGGAAAGAAGGAAGCGACACCTATATCTTTGGTAAAGGAGACGGACAAGACATTATATATGCGGATGGAAAGGATACTATTAAATTTAAAGAAAGTGTTAGTGAAGATGATTTGGTTATTGCAAGAGCAAAATCTAATACAAAGAGTCTTTTGATTAGGATAAAAGACTCTACCGATTCAATTCTTGTAGACGATATGTTTATAAATGAAAATAACACTAAAGGAATTAAAGGCATAGAATTTAACGACGGTTCGATGATAAGCTATGAGGAAATAAGGAAAAAAGTCCTTATATCATCGGATCCCGATCAAACAAGATTTGAAGGCTTTAGCTCTAATGACATTATAGTAGGTTCCAATAAAGATGACTATATATATGGCAAAGACGGAGATGATAGGCTTGTAGGCAATAAAGGAAACGATACTGTTTATGGAGGAGATGGAAACGATACTATAGATGCAGGAGAAGGTGATGATAAAATAGATGGCGGCAAAGGAGGCGATGTCTATCTATTCGGCAGGGGCGATGGACAAGATGCGATAGAAAACTATGACGATTCTTTAAATAGAATGGATGATACTATTAGATTTAAAGAAGGCATCACTAGGGACGATTTAATATTTCAAAGAGTTAGGAAACATGATGATAGCAGCGACTTCGTTATTAAAATTAAAGGAACCGAAGATTCTATATCGGTAAGGCATATGTTTGATGTTATAAATAATAACCATATACTAAATGAAAAATTTAAGATAAGCAAAATTGAATTTAGTGACGGTTCTTCTATGAATATTGAAGATATACAAGAAGCGATTAAAAATAATAACGTAGTGATTCTTGATAATCCTTACTGGCACCCTCAAGAAGGAAGCGACGAGAATGATGAGATATACGGAGATGACGATAGGAATACGCTAAAAGGAAACAAAGGCGATGATATTTTAATAGGCGGAAAAGGTCATGATGAGTTGTATGGAGGTGAGGGAAACGATACGTATCTCTTTGGCAGAGGAGACGGAGAGGATACTATATACAATGACGACTCAACGCCAAATCGCAGGGATATAATTAAATTTAAAGAAGGAATAACGGCTGATGATCTAGTGTTTAAAAGAACTAACGGATCCGGCAGGGATCTAAAGATAGAGATCAAAGGAGCGGATGACTCTATAACCGTTAACGATATGTTCGATAGCGAAAACACTACAAAGCATATAGACGGAGTAGAGCTTAGCGACGGATCCTTTATAAGTCTTGAAGATATAAAACAAAAAGTTTTAATCAGCCCAGACTCAAACAATAATACTCTTTTTGGCTTTAGTACTGATGATACTCTTTTGGGAGGCGATGGAAACGACTACTTAAACGGCAAGGGCGGCAATGATATTCTTAAAGGAGGACTAGGGGATGATGAATACGGTTATGACTATAATAGCGGTTATGATATTATAGAGGATATGGGCGGAGATGATAAGCTGTATATTGATATTTTAATGAGAGATCTTGAATTTAAGAAAGACAATGAAGATCTTTTAATATCGGTATATAAAAGTCCTAATCAAAGCATAAGAGTCAAAAACCACTTTTTAGCCGATAAGTATTCAATCGATAAAATTTCATTCAATATTTATGACGAAGACTCTTTCTTGGGAAAAGATGAGATCACTAAACTTGCGAACTCCATATATCTCTCCTCTGAAAACGGCAATAAAACATTAAACGGAGGCAAGGAAGATCATATCTATACTTACACTGGAGGCAAAGTAAGTATAAGCGATTTAGGAGGAGACGATAAAGTAGTATTTAGACTGGATAATCCGGGAGACGGGCTATTTTATTTATCAAACGGCAGAGATTTAAAGATAAGCACAAACAGAATAGATGATTCCAATAATGACGTATTGGAGATTAAAAATTTCTTTATCAATAAAAATGCGGTTATAGAAAATTTTGATATAAACGATCATTGGAACGTAACGGCTCAGTCCATATTTGAAAAATACAATAAGCCTTTCCCTCCTGAACTTCCGGATACTCCTACTCCGCCGCCTCCTTCAAATCCAGACAATGGAAGTAGCGGCGATACGCTAACGGGAGGAAGCGAAGATAATATCTTTAACTATAACGGAGGAATAGTAAGCATAACCGATGCGGGAGGAAACGATAAAGTGATCTTTACTAATCCTGGATCAAGAGTATTTTACCAATCAAACGGGGTGGATTTAAAGATAAGTACGGCTAAGATAGATAGTTCTAATAACGATATCTTAGAAGTTAAAAACTTCTTTGTTAATAAGAGCTCTATAGTGGAAACATTCCAGCTAAATGATTATTGGAGCGTAACGGCTCAATCTATATATCAAGCGTTCGGATTGACTTATCCAATAGATAATACCAATACCAATCCTAACCCTCCTTCTGATAACAATAATCTTACAGGCGGATCTGAAGATAACGTATTTACTTATACGGGAGGTAAAAAGAGCATAACAGATATGGGAGGAAACGATAAGGTAATATTTGCAAATCCGGGCTCAAGCGTATACTATCAATCAAACGGAAGAGATCTAAAGATAAGTACCGCTAAGATAAATAGTTCCAACAATGATGTATTGGAAGTAAAAAATTTCTTTATAGACGCAAATGCCATAATAGAGACATTCCAATTAAGTGATTATTGGACAGTAACTGCCCAGTCCATATATCAGGCATTT
>NZ_LIWR01000016.1 GCF_012978815.1 Campylobacter sp. RM16189
AACTTGGCTATAGATATTTGTATGTTATATTTATATGATAGTTGTTGCTTTTAAATATCATATTTTCTTTAGAAGTATTAATTTGTTTTATAAAAAGCTCGCTATTATGTAGCAAATGCACAAGACTTTCATCGTAAAAGAGGCTAAAATTCTGCCATAGCTTTAAATAAGAGATATTTCTTTTTAAGCTATAAAAACATCTGCTTTAAAGGATTTATTATGGCGGTTCTTGAAAAGCTAGGGCGAAGCTATATATCTCTAATAGAGAAAAAGATATAATTATAAGAGAGTTGAGGAGATGAGATGCTAAAAATTAGATTTTTCATAAGGTATGGTCAAAAATGATAAAATGGACATTAGAAGATGATATAAACGACTATGTAAAAAAGAAACTCGAAGAATTAGGACTAGAAAAACTCAAGGACTATAATGTTGAGTCTAGTATGTCTAATTATATGAAAGAAGCACTTAGAGGCTCAGCGAAGACAAAAAACAAGACGAATTTTGGGAAGCCCGATTTTCACATAGAAAAATATAATATACCTGTAGTTTTCGAGAATAAACTTGATGGTAAAAAAATAGTTGCAGAGACTAAAGATGGCATAAAAGCAGATGAAAAATCCATAAGAGCTTACGCGGTAAACGGAGCTTTGTATTATGCTACACAGATGATCGATAGCGATAAGTATAATGAAGTAATTGCAATTGGTGTGGCAGGGAGTAGTGAGCATGATGTAGAAATAAAAATCTATTATGTTTATGGTTCTTCAATGAAATCTATCAAGTATATGGACAGATATACTACATTGGATTTTCTAGAGAACGAATCTTCCTTTGCAAATTTCTATAAAGACGCGATACTGACAGAGGAAGAAAAACACGAGCTACTGATTACAAGTAAAAAATCTTTAAATGAATATGCTACAAAATTAAATAAACTAATGCACAATCATAATATAACAGCTCCTCAACGAGTGCTGTATGTTTCAGGCATGCTTTTGTCTATGCAAGATGTCATTAACAAAAATGGACAGAAGATACAAGACGGGCTTACTCCTGATGATTTAAAGGGAGTTCAAACAGAATCCAAGAGAGATGGAAAGCTAATTGTGTCTCAAATTAAAGAGTTTTTAACTGCGAGAGATATTGATGCTGATAAAAGAGATTTGATGTTGGCTTCTTTCTCAGAAATATCAAAAGACAAACAGCGTGATGAACTCATAGAAAACCATAAGCAAGTATCAAACTTATTGGAGAAAGAAAGTAGTTGTAATAAGCAGATTTTCACATTCTTATACGAATATGTTTTTAAGCAAATTGATGCAATTGCCGGTCATATAGATATAATGGGTGAGATGTATTCCGAGTTTCTCAAATATGCTCTTGGAGATGGAAAAGAAATAGGGATTGTTTTAACACCACCCTATATTACAAAGCTAATGGCTGAAATTTTAGAAGTAACCGAAGAAAACAGAGTTATGGATCTAGCAACTGGAAGTGCAGGGTTTTTAATTAGTAGCATGGAACGTATGATTGCCTGCATTGAGCATAAGCATGGGAAAGATACTACAAAATCAAAGGATAAAATCAAAGAAATAAAAGCCGAAAGACTTTTAGGTGTAGAGCTAAACGCAGAGATGTATACTCTGGCTACTACGAATATGATATTAAGGGGTGATGGTTCAAGCAATATCCAGAAAGGGAATACATTCAAAACACCTGAAGAATTATATGTAAAATTTAAAGCCGATAGAATTCTTCTTAATCCTCCATTTAGTTATGATGAAAACGGGATGCCTTTTATCGCTTTTGGTCTTGATAAAATGCAAAAAGGCGGACTAGGGGCAATTATTATTCAAGATAGTGCTGGAAGTGGGAAAGCAGTTGAAACCAATAAAAGAATTATTAAAAGCCATAGTTTGATTGCGAGTATAAAAATGCCTATTGATTTATTCGAGCCTATGGCTACAGTTCCTACAAGCATTTATATTTTTGAAGCAGGGAAGTCACACGATTTTAATAAAACAGTAAAATTTATTGATTTCAGAAATGATGGCTATAAGAGAACTAAAAGAAAAATTCAAGAAATAGATAGAGCCACGGAAAGATACAGGGGGTTATTACAGGTCTACAAGAATGGTTTAAAAGCGAAAATAGATCAAAAACTTTGGGTTTTAGAGGATATTTATGTCGAAGATTTTATTGATGAGTCGGGAGCAGATTGGAGCTTTGATCAGCACAAAAAAATTGATACAACGGCTAACTTAGATGATTTTAAAACCGTAGTTTCTGATTATTTAGCTTGGGAAGTTGCAAAAGTATTAAAAAAAAATAAATTTAATAATTTTAAAAAAAATCAAAGCAATCGCATAGAAAAACTTGAGCGTGACTTTAAAAAATGGGTGGTACGTGGAATGTGAAGCCGGCAAAAGAACTATTTGAAATAAAAGGAAACCCTCAATTAAATAAAGACAGCTTTATTTTTACCGATAATGAGCTATACCCTTATTTTACAAGAACTGTTTTAAATAACGGTGTCTCTGGCTACGTAGAATATTTGGACGAAGATCATAAGATTAATGGCAATAGTATAGCTGTAGGGATGTTAGGAATGCAATTTTTTTATATGGAAAAAGATTTTTATGCAGGACAATTCACAAAAACAATAATCCCCAAAGTTCCATATTTTAATAAAAAAGTAGCCTTGTACTTTATTTCACTTTTAAATAAGTATCAAAAAAATTTCCAAAGTGTTTTGGTTAGAGATTTTGAAAAAACATTTTACGAAACAATGTTAAGGTTACCTTTTCTAAACGGTGAAATATGTTTTGCTTACATGGAAAAATATATTGAGGAGCTTGAAGCCGAACGTATTGAGGAGCTTGAAGCATATTTAAAGGCAACAGGGCTAAAAACTTAAATACGATAGAAGGAAATAGACTTGGTAATACTCTATTGATATAGTGTTTAATTAAATAATGCAACTATGTGTCAACTAGGCGTAAATATTAGTAAATACTTGTTAAAATTTTTAGCAATGTTTTATTATGAAAGTCTTGTGCATTTGCTACATAATAGCGGCTAAATCGTTTGGCCTTTCTTTGCTGCCGCTATCTATATTATATATTCTTTATTATTGATGTCATTGGAATGCTAATTAATATGTTTTTTGCTCGTATATTAGTTTCAAACAATAAAAGCGGTCAACCATAACGCTATTTTCACAATATGTAAATTTTCTCTTCAATAGCAAATTTATTTTGTCATTAACCCTAAAATATTTATAGTTTTTGCAGCCGGAAGTCTATAGCATTTATGCCAATCATACCCATCATAAATAAACATACTTAAAAAATACAATCGCAAAAGTCTCGCAAACGTAGTGTTTCTGCATTATTTTGATACCCTAAGACAAAATCAAGAAACAATTAAGCTGATTTTTTGTCTTAATTATACAAATCGAAACAAGATCAAATTTTATTTTTGATATTTATTATTATTTATGTTACTTTAAGTTACCGTACGATAAGTTCGATACATAATTGATGTTACAATAAGTACTGGGGCTAAAATTTCAAAGAAGGTCGTAAAGTGAGTAAAAAAATGATGGGTATCATATTTGCCTCCGTCTTAACATTAGTCTTACTCACGCCGGTGGCGTGGTATTTCGGGCTATTTAATGCGGACTGGCCGTATATTTTAGGTTTTAGCGATGCACCTGCCGCTCCCGTCTTTAAGCCTATCGATATCAGCAAAAAAGGTAATAAGGTAGATTTTCTCGTAAGGATTGAGGATAAGATACCTAAAGTATTTGTAGATTTATACTATAATAGATATAGACAAACAAAAATAGACGATGAAACCTATGATAAACTCGTAGAAAAATATCTCTGCACCAGTTATTTTGAACGCAAATTCCCTCCGTTTCCAATCAAAATCACGGTAAAAGCCATAAAAGATACAAACATAACCCTGATTGACGACATTGTTAATCCGTCAGAACCAGTTAGGGTCGCCCATGGTCGAACTATATTTTACAAAAAACTTGAACCGGGAATTTATGAAATCATAGTAGAGACTGTAAATGACTATCCTGAACTAAAAGACTTAGACGCTTGGATTTATGTCAATTATGATTTTGCAAAGTAGATGACAAATTTCTTATAAAGGAGCAATCATGTTTACCCTTACGGTTAAGATAGCAGCTGCAGGTGCTAAAATGAAAGACGAAAGTCCATCGATAGCGGGACATATGTGGCTTTCTGTATAAGGCAATGGTAAAACTTCATCAATGGGATTTGGACCCGCAAAACAAGGAGATCCCTTTGGTCCTGGGGAACAAAAATACCAGGACGATAGTAAATATCTAGATATATATTATTCGGGCAAGATATATATTACTGAAGATCAATACCATATTCTGAAAGATTTTAGTAAAGACCCTAAAAAATACGGATTTGATATAGATAAATACAATGGAGTAGCCAATAGTTGTATAGATTTCACATGGAAAGCACTACATGCCATCGGTCTTAACCCTACAGATTTTGAAGGAAATTTACTCCCATCGGATAATGCCGATAATGTCGATAAATCATTATATAAGTACGTTATGGGCAATGGCATTGGATGGCAGAATACAGCAAGTAAGGGAAATTATCATGTCACGTACGAAAATAATGAAAATAATACGGTTCAAAATGATGGCCTAATTAATACAATATTTGGCCTAGGAGGTGACGATAATATTAAAATAAATGGGAATAAAGACAGTATTATAGTGGGTGGCGCTGGCAACGATACATTGGTAGGTGGAGACGGTGCAGACCATATATATGCCGGAAACCAACCAATGATACCATTAACTGCAGATTCTACTAATATTGATCAAGGAAGCTTTAATACCCTAACCGGCGGAAAAGGAAGAGATTTTCTGATGGGCGGAGTTGGCGATGATACCCTGATCGGAGATGATGATAATGAACGTGATGCTCTTATGGGTGGAAAAGGTAAAGATACCTACCGTGCGGGGAATCTTGATATCGTCAAGGACGACGACGGCAAAGGAGAGGTGTATTTTAAAGGAGATTTATTAAAAGGCGGAATTTATAATAAAGAAGAAAAGGCCTATATTAGCGAGGATAAAAAATTCCAATATAAATTTATCGGCTCATTATTATCCGTCAAGAATCAACAAACAAATGATACCATAATTATAGAAAGATATTTTAAAGAAGAAAAAAGCCTTGGTATTAACTTATCCGATAAAGCAGGTAAAGAAGTATCTATCGTCATAGATACCACCGGCTCTATGTATGATGATATAGATACAGCAAAAGCGAGCGCAAGAGCAATAGCAAGCAATATTTTCAAAGAAGGCACTTATTCAAAAATTTCAATCGTCACTTTCAGTAACAATAATATAAAAACGGTTGGCGTATATACCGACTATGAGTCATTTCAGCAAGGTATTAACTCCGTGAGAGAAGAGGGTGGCGGCATCGAATATCACAATGCCGCTATAATAGAAGGCATGAGAAATTTTACAAAAGACAATGGCTTAAGCAAAGAAATATATCTTATGACCGACGAGCCTGGAGATGACAATGAAAGAACTCAAGAAGTAATAGATATGGCTAAGAATTTTGGCACGAGCATTCTAAGAAGCATAAGTGCCAAATCCAATTCTGAACATTTTGATAATTCTGTAAAAATAAACGTAATATCCATTAATTCCGATTTGCAAAATTTAAAAATTTATGCTCAAGAAACCGGAGGCAAATTTTTTCAACCAAATAGTCTCGGAGAGCTTGAGGATGCTTTATTCGATCTTAGTAATACTGGCACCAATCAAAATGAAACCATTAAAGGTAACGACAAGGATAATATCATAGATGGCAAAGGCGGAGACGATATATTAGAGGGCGGTAAAGGCAGCGATACATATATATTTGACGCAAATTTCGGCAAAGACGTTATTGTTGAAACAAATACAGAAAATAAAGACAAAAATAGTATCGATATGTCAAAATTTAGCATCAAAGAAGTTGTATTTAGACAAAAAAATAATGATGTTGTAATACATAAATCAAAAACCGATGCGGTTACCATAAAGGATTTTTACGGCACAGAAGAAAAAATATCACTCATCAAATTTAAAGATATCGTTTTGGATCACAAAGCCATAAAAGAATTTACGGCGCTGCAAACCAATAAAACCGTCATAAAGTTCGCGGAAAAAGGCGAAACAAAGTTAAAAACTCTATTTGACAAGGTATATTTCAAAGCCGATGATGATACCCCTACTTTAATAGAAGGTGGAGTAAGAAGTGATGCTTTGATAGGTTCAAATTTAAGCGATAAAATCTATGGACATATCGGACACGATACCATTGTAGGCGGCAAAGGCGATGATTATCTAAACGGCGGTATAGGCAATGATACATATATTTTTGCTAAAGGTGACGGGAAAGATATTATCAAAGATACCGGCGGTAGAGATACTCTTTTACTCAGAAATATTAACAAAGACGAACTGATACTTAGCAGGAGTAAAAATGACCTTATTATACACTTTAAAAACCAAGCCGATGAGATTACTGTGAAAGATCATTTTAAATGGGCATTTGGCTATCACAACAAGCTAGAAAACATCAAATTTGAAGATAATACACAGGTAAGTCATCAAGATATATCAGATATGCTCGTTAGTTTATCTGGCGTTAATACTTATGAATCTCATGTGGATATAGGACAGTAAAAATTCTTTTTGTGAGTACTATTTATGGTACTCACAAAAATATGGATAACTCGGATAGAGTTACGCAAGAGGGGTATAATGGGTTTCGCGGATCATACGCAAACGACGGATACGGTTTTACCATAGGTTTTCCCAATTTTGGAAATCCGGTGGTAAAAGAATTTGCCGGAGGCGGATATAGAGGATCTAAATGCTAAACTGAAAGAAAAAGGCGATACTCAAGTCGACATCTCAAAGATCGATAATCGCCTTTTTTACTACAAGGAAAACCCCTA
>NZ_LIWR01000017.1 GCF_012978815.1 Campylobacter sp. RM16189
CTTCAAGCTTTCTGTCTAAAGATATATTAAAGTTCATTTTTTGGTTAGCCTCTACGGCCGATGAGTCTGAAACAAGGACCGATACTGCACTGCTTACAAGATTAATTCCCAAATCCTTACTACTTTTCGTATAGTTATTTATGGTTAAACTCTTACCCTCTTTTTGAACTATCAAGGTAGCCTTATCATCTCCGTTTATTCTATATGTTATCAAGTTATCGGTATCATCTATATATACACCTTTATCTTTATCATACACTCCGCCTTTTAAAGTAACTCCTTCAAATATTACGCTTCCTTTTGCGTCACTATCAAAGATTATGTCTTTGTCTCCTACGTAGTAGGTGTCGTTGCCTTTACCGCCGTAGATAGTATCTACTCCCTCTCCTCCATAGATAGTATCATCTCCATCATCTTTACCGTCACTAGAGTTTTTACTGTCCGCATATATTATATTATTGCCCTTTGAGTTTCTAAGATCAATGGTGTCTGAACCAGATCCCGCTTCGATGTAGTTATCTCCCTTAGGAACTATTATGTTATCGTTACCCGCTAGGGTGTAGATATAGTTTTTATCTAAACTAATCTTTGTTCCGATAGGATTAATGGTATCGTTTGAATTTGTTCCGAAATGATATTCATCATACATGCCATTAAAGTCCTCGGTAGTATCTATATCCGTATTTGTTTCATAGTCTTTAAAATATATTCCGTTTATAGGCTCTTTATTATCAAGAGCCAGTTTAAGCATCTTTGTTTTATTTGTTATATAGCTATATGAGTATTCGTCTTTATGCTTTTCAAGTTCAGTGTAAGCTTCAGAGGATACGCCCGATACTATAAAAGGGTTTAGGTTTATTAGGGCGTATAAATTTTCAATAGGAATAGAAGAGCTTGAGAATATAGAAGCAAGGGATGAATCTTTAGTTAAGATATCCAAGCTTAATGAATTTTCGGCTGCATTATCAACCCCTAGCTTTTTAAATTCTTCATTTAATTTTTCATAACCTTTGCCTTTATGAATAAGTGCTGTAGATAAATATGCAAGTGTTAACTCTTTATAAGTTATATTAGAGTTAAAATGTTTTAAGATGTCATTTTGCTCTTTTATGGCTTGGTTTAGTGTGGTTATGCTGTGACCGGCAAGAAAATTATACCCCATATTTTTTACCAAAAATCTGGATAAAATATCCAAGATGACCACCAACGATGTTTGTTGTAAAATTTGAAAGAATATCACCGTTTCAAGCACCTTCGTCTTGGTAAGATATGTTGTAGATGTTGCTTTTAGCAAAGTCTTTCATAATTTCAGAATATATTTCATACTCTTGGTAGTTTAAAAGATTAGCCCCAAAAGGATTGTAAGTATACCCTCTAATACCAAATTCCAATCCCAGCTGAGCAGTTAATATACCACCTAAACTATGTCCCGTTAGAGTTAATTTAGACTTGTCGATGTTAAAGTTAGATATAGATTCATTCAAAAACTTAACCGCATCATAATATTGAGGAGTTTTTTCGCCATACCAACTTTTAGCGTCTTTTATTTCATTTGTTCCTCTAAAAGCCAAAACATATTCTTTTGTTTTCAAATCTTTATAAAGAGTTGCGTAAAATCCTGTCCCTTTATTTTCAGATATACTTAATACTTCATAATTCTTGTCATCCGTTAACCCCTTTTTCTGATTCTCATATATAAGCTCTGATAGCTCTCCGTATTTGGTCACTTTTTCAATTGAATTTGACATAATTTACTCCTTAATAGTGTTAAACAGTTTTTCATAAAACAAATCATTGACTCCGCAAGCTTCCCTGCTTTGAAACCAAAACTCCCCAGTGCCCGTATTTAAAAAAGGATAATCATATATACTTTTTATGACAGGTCTTTTTGCGATAGCTTGACCCGTTTTATTATCGATGACGGCCAAATAAAAGCCGCTTATAAAATTAGTTACTATTTTTGGAAATTTTATTTCCATCGTAGTTATATTGTAGTCAAATTTATAGTCTAAATTTTCATGATTTTTTAGTCTATATTCATATTTTTTATCTAAGCCTATACCGTCTTTAAAAAATTCACTATCACTATCTAACTCGACGATATCTAAAATATCTACCCCGGTATCTTTTTTAACTCCTATAACAGGAAAATAATCTTCCACAAGCCACGAACTTTTTTTTATATAAGGATACAATTTATTTTCATTAATCCAGCCGTATGACATAATGGAATCGTCTAGATAAAATATTTTTCCTTTTTTCACGGGAATAATAAAATGATCCAGATTACCACAATAATAACCTGCCGCAATCTTGGAACCAAAAAACCCGCTCCAAGGTAAAAATAAAATTAACATAGAAACTGTAAATTTGGGTTTTATTTTTAATAATCTAAAGATCACTATAAAAAATAATAAGTAAAGAGGATAGACTAAGATCATAAAACATCTTCAATTCTAAAAACGTCTTTTACTTTTACATCTGTCACCAAGACAATTGTACCAGTAGCATCTTCAGTTTTAAATTCTTTATACCCCGCCCAAGCTAGCTCAGCATAAGTCTTTAACACTTCAAACTTTCTCATCTCTTATCCTTTCCAAAGAATTCTGTTATTAGTTTAGTATTGCACTCTTCTAAATGATACTTCTTGCCGCCGTCACAGCGGGTTGAAGATATTCTTGATTGACTACCAACTGCTTTTATAAGACTCTCTACCATTATGCCTTTATATCTAACCATAATATATATATTATCCGCCAATATCTTACCTGTGTTTCTATCTTTTATAATTCCTCCGTAGTTAAAACGTATTCCAAGTAAATTATCAAATATAGTTGTTATATTAGGTTTAAGTTCCATCGGTCGACTATGAGGATCTTGGGTTAAAATCTCAATAGGAGCTATCTCATCTTCTGAAATTTCTTTACGGGCTATACATTTATCTTTGTAGATCTCTTTGAGACTTTTCATTCCGTCTTTTATGAAATCTATCACTTCTTTAGGTATTTTTGTATCCGTTATTGATTTATTTCTATCTTGAATTAGTATCTCTACATCTTTAATAATTTGTTTCTCGTCTTTTTTGTTTGAATTAAGTTCGTTATAAAACCTTTCTAGCTCATCAGGAGTTATTAGGCTGTTTGAGATGTTTTTTAAAAAGGTTTTAACACTTATGCTAGTAGATAAGTAACACTCTTTAGCCCCATCGTTATCAAGATAAATTCTAAAATACTTACCGTTTGTGGCATTGTTTTCGCTTTTTTCCTTATAGTCTATAAAATCCACATAGCCGTTCATTAAAGATATAAAATTTGCATCGGTTACGTTTTCGGGAAAATTGAATAATCTAGTTGTAGTAGGATATAATACAGGGAAATTATATATATTATCCTTCATAATTTTACTCTCTCCCAAATAATAAGCATTTATACTAGGCTCGTCATAGATATTTATATTTGCATACTTATAGCTATAATAATAACCAACAATCCAAATTACCAACAAATCTCCAAAAAACACTAAAAACCATATAAGAAGCGCTCTTAGCTTACGTATGCCTTTGGGTCTGATTAAAGTCATAAAGAAAGTTACGATAAGAAGTATTAGGATTATAAAAAAAGGAGTTGCGGGATGCATATCAGTCCTTTAAAAAGTTATATGCAAATTTAAATTAAACATAAAAAGCTTTTTTACAATAGTAATATTTTATTACTGACAACTTTAATGGAGTCTTAAAGTATCTAACTTAGTCTTATGACAAACAGAGATAAACTCAAGATATATTGATAGTCATATATAGTGATAAATTATAACTGACTTTATAAGTCATCGTTTGGATTAGAACCAGCAACTAAAAAGTAAACAATAGTTTTATTTAAACCATAGATATCAATATAACTGTCTTATAATAGATTTAATATAAAAGTGTGTCGCTAAGAGTATAAAGCGTAGCGACACAAATTCGACACACTTTTTTCAGAATAGAACAGAATTGATAAGAAATTTAAGGAAAAAATAAGAAAAATTTAAGGAAAAA
>NZ_LIWR01000018.1 GCF_012978815.1 Campylobacter sp. RM16189
CATACGATATTTCTTACGAAAGTGCCTTCGTCTGAGACGGTTATAGTGTCATTACCCGTTCCGCCAAAGACATTTTGCGCTTGAGATTTACCGTCAAATACTATAGTGTCTGCTCCTCTATTGCCTTCTACGTTGCCTGATATATTGGCTCCGCCTCCAATCGCCTTGCCATTATCGTCTTTTTCTGTTCCCGTTACGGTTATAGCATCGTCGCCGTCTCCGCCCCGCACGGCTTTAGCCGATCCACCTGATACTGTGATATTATCTTGACCCGCTCCGCCTTGGACTTCGCCTGTGATAGTGGCTTTATTTGTATTAATCACATCATCTCCACCGCGAGTATCGATATTGCCTTTTATCTCGCTGTTTTCTACCGTTACACTATCTTTGGCACCGTCTGCGCCTTTTATGCTACCTCCTATAACAGAAGCTTCGCTAACTTTTATGTTTTGTTCATAAATTGGATTTTTAGCTTCAATATCTCCCGTTACAGTAGAATTTTTTATGATAACTTCGCTTGCTCCGTTAGTATACACGTATCCTGTCGTTGTAGTGTTACCGCCACTGTCCTTATCTCCTACCATGGCATCTTCTATCACTATCTTATCATGAGCTGCTTTGCCTGAAGAACCTAAATTTGATGAATCAAGATTTGGACCGCTAGAATTTCCTGAATGTACTTCTCTTAAAATTTTAGCTCCATCGGATATATATATACGATCATCTCCTGAATTTCCATCTACTTTATTTACGACAGTCCCTGCTCCTTTAATTTCGATAGTATCGTTGCCATCATTGCCTTCTATAGTATTTGCTTTAGAGCCATCTTTAAGAGTTATTTTGTCGTTTCCATCGCCAGTTCTTATATTATTTTGTACAATGGTGTTTTGTAGTTTGATATTGTCTTTGCCTGATTGACCACTAATATTATCAATGATATTATCTTTAGCCCTACCTGTTGCGGTTAAATCATTTATAGTATTTACATCTCCGCTCAAATTTACATTAGATATTTTTGAGTCTTCTATTTTTATACTGTTTCGTCCTGATTTTCCGTTAATGTCTTGTACTGTTGAGTTATAAACATTAACATCATTTGTTGTACCTTTTATCTCATCGTTTCCGAAATTTAGAGTATTGATATTAGATCGGTTTCTTATGTGAACTGTAGCAGAACCGTTTGAAGTGCCATTTTCTACTTGATTGATATTTGATCTGTCTATATCTATCTCTGACATAGTAGTTTGAATACCGTTTAATACATTTTCCACTCTTGAATTCTCAAATATTTCCATGACTATAGTTTTGCCACCTTCGTCCTTTACCGAATCTGCAGTGGAGCTATATAGCTTGATGTGGTCATATCCTTGATCTTTACCTCCATCAACTGTTTTGACGCTACTATCTTTTATAACAACTGTATCATTTCCGCTTCCAGCTAAAACATCACCTTTAACACTACTTTCTGTTATATCTACTACGTCATCGTCTCCTCCTAGTTCGATGCCGCCTTGAATTTTTGACTTGCTTATTTCAACTAAGTCTTTGCCGTCTAAGTCTTTTCCACCATCACTCAAAATAGCAGCCGTATTATCTTTTTGAAAAAGAGGACTTACTCCGATCTCTGAATCTTTTACAATTATATGGTCATTACCTCCTTCTCCAAGTATGTTATATCCAACTCTTGATCCATTTTCAACAATAACTCTTGAATCAGAATACTCTCCTGCTTGTATCTTGCCATGAACTGTAGAGTTGTTTAAGACAATCTCTCTATGTCCTGTTCCGTTTAGATCTATTGATTGATTCACGGTTGAATTTTCTACTTTAACATTGACATTACCGGCAAAATCATGATCTTTTTTCGAATCTCCCTCAGTATTAATTTCATGTTCTATGCCACTTCTAACTCTTTTTTCAACCAATGAGTCATCAAGTATGTTTATCTCTCCTGCTCCTTTGCCTGCTTCTATATCGCCTTTTACAGTTGCCTTGTTTTTAAGAGTTATTTTGTCATCCCCGTCTCGTCCGTAAATATTTCCTACAACCTTTGAATTGTTTGCTATCTGGATCTCATCTTTATCTCCTCCGCCTAAAACATCGCCTCCGACAGTAGAATTATCTAAAATATCGATCTTGTTTTCGCCACTATAAGTGCCGCCTTCGACGTTGCCTTTTACTTCGGCGTTTTGGACAGTGATATTATTTCCATCAGATTTCTCGGCTCCGCCATATACGCTAGGACTTTCTCCGCGGCCTCCGCTTACGTATCCTTCTACTTTAGCACCGTCTAAAATTTTGATCGTATCGCTATCTTCATTTCCCTCTATGTTCCCGGTTACGACCGTACCGGCTCCGGTTATAGTTATCTCGTCGTCACCCCATCTTCCGACTATGCCATCTACCTTTGCGCCGTTTTCTACAACGATCGTATCGTCGCCGCCTCTACCGTTTATACGGCTGACATAAGTTCCAGCACCGCTTACGGTTACCTCATCGTTGCCTTCATCCGCTATGATAAGCTTAGTATTTGCGCCGTCTTCTACCCGAATGATTCGTATGCCGTCTCCGCCCAATATATATTTTGCACTGGTTTCTGCACCCCTTAGGGTTATAGTATCTGCATCAGCGCCGATATCCACTATATCTATATTTTTGCCCTGGTTTGCTTGGGCTGCTTTTTCGTGTTCATCATTCATGGTTTTTGTGTCGCCTCTTATCGCCCCTATTACTTTAGCACCGCTTTCTAGTGTTATAATATCTTTTCCTGCTTCTCCTAGTATATTTTTTACCGACGAATTTCCTTTAGCAATTATTTCATCGTTACCTGCGCCACCGCGGATATTTCCTGTTACTGTAGATTCGTTTTCTACATAGATCTCATCCTCACCGTCATTGCCATACACCTGATCTTTTACTGTTGATTTAATTATCTCAATCGTATCATCTCCTCCACCGGCATCGATTTTTTTGTGTATGGTTGAATTTGTTATCTCTATGGTATCATTACCATCGTAGCTTTCTCTTGGTCTTTCTACATCGCCTAAGATAGAAAATTCACCCGCGCTCTTTCCTATTTCAGAGTCTTTTACTATGATAGTATCGTTTCCGCCTTCTCCAAGTATCGTATAATTTACCTTGGAGTCATTTTGAATAACCACCTTAGAGTCTGAGTACTCTCCTGCATGTATGTTTCCACCTACTGTTGAGTTGTCAATAGTTATTTCTCTAAATCCTGTTCCGTTTAGATCAATATGCTGAACTACCGTTGAGTTATTTTTGAGTTCTACGTTTACGTTTCCTGCGAAATCATGATTTGTAGGTGTATCTCCTTGTGCATTAAACTCTTCTTCTATACCGCTTCTTATACGTTTAGATACTTTTGAACCGCCATCTAAAATTATTTTTCCGCTACCTACTCCCGCTTCAATATTTCCCGCAACTTGAGAGCCATTATTTAAATTTATTGTTTCATCGCCATCTCTACCATAGATACTAGCTCCTACTTTCGCCTCTCCATCCATATTTATAACATCATCTCCGTCGCCTG
>NZ_LIWR01000019.1 GCF_012978815.1 Campylobacter sp. RM16189
TGCTTCATGCATATTAGTCCTTTAGCAAGCGGGCAAATTAGCAAATTCACCCGCTTAAATCAGAATTTAATCTATCTTGAAATTCTCTATCTCATTAAAATTTAGATATCTGTAAATTTCATCTTCTTTGCCTGCGATTTTATGAGGAACTATCCTCATATACTCTTCCACACTCGGCAGTCTTCCAAGTAGAGCGCAAACCGCTGCAAGTTCTGCGCTTCCAAGATAAACCTTCGCGCCAAGCCCCATTCTGTTGTCAAAATTTCTGGTCGAGGTCGAAAAGACCACGGCGTTATCCTCAACTCGAGCTTGATTTCCCATACAAAGCGAGCAGCCGGGCACCTCTATACGCGCTTTTACACTTCTAAAGACGTCATAATACCCCTCGCGTTCAAGTTCATCCTTATCCATCTTTGTAGGCGGCACAACCCAAAGGCGCGTAGGTATCTCGCCCTCGCCTCTTAGCACTTCGGCTAAAGCGCGGTAGTGTCCGATATTTGTCATGCAGCTCCCCACAAAGACCTCATCGATCTTCTTAGCACGTCTTTCATCGGCTAAAATTTCACTAAGAGTCGCCACATCGTCAGGATCGTTCGGACAAGCAAGTATCGGCTCGGTTATCTCGTCTAAATTTATCTCTATCACTTCGGCATACTTGGCGTTACTATCGGCTTTTAGGAGGGTTGGGTTTGCCAGCCACTCAAGCATCTTTTCACGCCTTCTTTCAAGAGTCGCCTTGCTTTCATACCCTGCTTTTATCATCGCTTCGATGAGAGTTATGTTTGATCTTATATACTCTATCACTGGCGCTTTATCAAGAGCCACTACGCAGGCGGCTGCGGAGCGTTCGGCTGAAGCGTCGCTTAGCTCAAATGCCTGCTCTACTTTTAGGCTCTCAAGCCCTTCGATCTCTAAAATTTTGCCCGCAAAGATATTTTTCTTGTTTTTCTTTTCAACCGTAAGCAGCCCGCACTTGATCGCGTAGTAAGGTATCGCATTTACAAGATCTCTGAGCGTGACGCCTCTTTGAAGCTTGCCTTTAAATCGCACTAAGACGGATTCGGGCATATTCAAAGGCATAACGCCAAGCACCGCCGCAAACGCCACAAGACCGCTTCCGGCTGGAAAGCTTATGCCGATAGGAAAGCGCGTATGACTATCGCCGCCCGTTCCAAGGGTATCTGGAAGCACCATGCGATTTAGCCACGAGTGTATGACGCCATCGCCGGGCTTTAGACTAACTCCGCCGCGAGAGTTCATAAATTTCGGCAAAGTCTTATGCGTGATCGCATCGCTTGGCTTAGGGTAAGCCGCCGTATGACAAAAGCTCTGAAGCACAAAATCAGCCGAAAATCCAAGGCTTGCAAGCTCTTTTATCTCATCTCTCGTCATAGGCCCCGTGGTGTCTTGACTGCCTACGGTCAAAGTCAAAGGCTCGACGTAAGAATTTGGCCTCACGCCTTGCATGCCGCACGCCTTTCCTACTATCTTTTGAGCCAGAGTAAAGCCAAATTCGCCATCATCCTTAGGCTGAGTAGGCTTAGTAAATATATCCTCAGCACCTAAATTTAGTGCCGCCCTAGCCTTCATGCAAAGCCCGCGACCGATGATAAGCGGTATGCGCCCACCCGCTCTTATCTCATCAAGCAGAGTGTTTGGCATAAGCATAAAGCGACTTACGACCTTGCCCGCTCGCACTATCTCGCCTTTATACGGATAAATTTCTATCTCATCGCTCGTCTCGAGCAAGCTTACGTCAGCGATTATAGGTAGTGCGCCGCTATCTTCTGCAGTGTTAAAAAATATCGGAGCGATAGTCGTGCCAATAACTATGCCGCCTGTTTTTTTGTTTGGCACGCCGTCAATGTCTCGCCCTAAATGCCACTGGATAGAGTTGATACCGCTCTTTCTACTTGAGCCGGTACCCACGACATCACCCACATAAACCACTTCGCGGCAGCTTTTTTTCAGCTCAGCTATCTTTTCAAGGCTTCCTGGCTGTCTTCTAATAAGCATAGCATTAGCATGAAGCGGGATATCAGAGCGAGTAAATGCCTCGCTTGCAGGGCTTAGATCATCCGTATTAGTCTCTCCAGGCACCTTAAATACAACCGCCTTTATCACCTCATCAAGCGGCTTACGCGATAAAAACCACTCTGCATTCGCCCATGAGATCATAACTTCCCTAGCAAATTCGTTACTTTTGCTTAAATTTAGCACGTCATTAAAATAATCATGCACAAAAATCGTCTCTTTAAGCACCTCACAGGCAGCCTTTGCCACTGCTTTATCGCTATTTTGAAGCGAGGCTATAAGCACGATCACACTATATCCGCCAAGCATAGGCTTTAGCATATTTACCGCGCTTAGCTTATCAATGCCAGCGATCTTAACATCGTGATTTATGATCTCGTTTAAAAATTCAGCCTTTATCTTAGCCGCATCATCAACGCCCGGATTTACTCTAGTAGCAAGCAAATTTATAAGCTCGGATTGCCTTTTATCGCCATCTTTTAAAAGCTCGCAAACTTGCTTTGTCTGTTCTACGCTTAAAGCAAGCGGCGGAATACCGAACATTGCCCTTTCATCAACGTGTTTTTTATACTCTTTAAAAAAATCCATCACTTATCCTTTGTTATTTGCTTAAGGTAAATAAGCTGCAAATTTTAACTATTTAGCCCTATTTTATCCAAAAACGCATAAGAAACTAAACTAAAATTTGATAAATTTAAGGATACGAAACCAAAAGGAGTAAATTTGCAAAAAGCCTACTTCAAATCCCCTGTCGGCATCTTAGAAATTTGCGCAGACGAAAACGGAATTTGCGAGCTAAATTTCGTGGATAAATTTGTAAAAACAGAGGTTAAAGATGAAAATTTAAAGCTTTGTTTAAAAGAGCTTGATGAGTATTTCAAAGGAAATTTGCGCGAGTTTAAATGCAAATTTCAAATTTCAGGCACTCCTTTTCAAAAAAGCGTATATGAGGCGCTACTTAAAATTCCTTACGGAAAGAGAGTGACCTACGCCCAGCTAGCTAAAAACATAGATAGGCAAAAGGCTTGCCGCGCGGTCGGGTCTGCAAACGGTAAAAACAAAATCCCCATCATAATCCCATGCCACCGAGTGGTTGCCGGCAACTCACTTGGCGGATACTCAGGCGGCGAAGGCTTAAAAACAAAAATTTGGCTAATAAATCATGAAAATAAAAGAATTAGTTTTTAAAAAGCTTTACTTCATCACAATAAAAATATATTTTATAGATTCAGCTTCATACTGTACATAAGTACAATATATTAATGTCGCATTTCTCGATATAATTCACACAAAATAAAATTTAATAAGGATTCAT
>NZ_LIWR01000020.1 GCF_012978815.1 Campylobacter sp. RM16189
CTTCAAGCTTTCTGTCTAAAGATATATTAAAGTTCATTTTTTGATTAGCCTCTACGGCCGATGAGTCTGAAACAAGGACCGATACTGCACTGCTTACAAGATCAATTCCCAAATCCTTACTGCTTTTTGTATAGTTATTTATCGTTAAACTTTTACCCTCTTTTTGAACTATCAAGGTAGCCTTATCGTCTCCATTTAGTCTATATGTTATAGAATTATCCGTATCATCTATATATACACCCTGATCTTTATCATAGACTCCGCCTTTTAAAGTAACTCCTTCAAATATTACGCTTCCTTTTGCGTCACTATCAAAGATTATGTCTTTGTCTCCTACGTAGTAGGTGTCGTTGCCTTTACCGCCGTAGATAGTATCTACTCCCTCTCCTCCATAGATAGTATCATCTCCATCATCTTTACCGTCACTAGAGTTTTTACTATCTGCATATATTATATTATTGCCCTTTGAGTTTCTAAGATCAATGGTGTCTGAACCAGATCCCGCTTCGATGTAGTTATCTCCTTTAGGAGCTATTATGTTATCGTTACCCGCTAGGGTGTAGATATAGTTTTTGTCTAAACTAATCTTTGTTCCGATAGGATTAATAGTATCGTTTGAATTTGTTCCGAAATGATATTCATCATATATACCATTAAAGTCATCGGTAGTATCTATATCCGTATTTGTTTCATAGTCTTTAAAATATATTCCGTTTATAGGCTCTTTATTATCAAGAGCTAGTTTAAGCATCTTTGTTTTATTTGTTATATAGCTATCAGAGTATTCGTCTTTATGTTTTTCAAGTTCGGTGTAAGCTTTAGAAGATACGCCCGATACTATGAAAGGATTTAGGTTTATTAGGGCGTATAAATTTTCAATAGAACTATTAGAATTTGGTATGGTTGAATCAGGATTAATTAGTTGGATATTAAAGTTTATATTATTAGAACTTTTTTCATATTCTTGACAAATATCTATTATATCTGTTTTATTAATTGCTTTATTTATTATCTTATCTATCTTTTGCATAGTTTGTTCGGCTATGTCCGCAACTCCGCCTTTGAATAGGGTGCTAGAGGATTTATGTAGTCCGCTTAGATAGTTTGTTACCATTTCTTCGCTAGCTCCGTTTTTTATCATTTCGTCGTAGAAGTAGAGGATTTTAGTGAGAGCTGCTATGGAGTGGCTTTCGCCAGAAACTTCAACCTCTTGTCCGGCATTAAGACCGGTTCCGGCTATTAAGCTAAGACCGTCTTTGGCTACCACGTCTGTTATCTTGGGATTATAGATATTTTCTATACCCAAAGCATTTAATAATGTACCCGGTAGCCCACCAATTCCGGGTGCATTGAATGTATAAGTATGATCGACTACTTCCGGATGTTTTATAGTTAAAATTTGAGCCAAATATCCTCCTAATGAATGTCCGACTACGGTTATCTTTTCATTGGGAGATATAATGCCTTGAGATATTAGCTTGTTGTAATATTTCTCTAAATCAAGTTCTTGTAAATTTACACCTGCAAGGGCTAATTGGAAGTCGTTGTATAGATCATCAATAGAATTTAAGCTTGCTTCCACATCAGTTCCTCGTATTGCCAAAACCTTTTTGCTAGTCAGGCTATTTTTATACAGAATAGCTTTGAAGCCAGCAATAAAATATTGATCCGCTTCAGCATATTCTTTAGGTAAGATCATATCACTCGTTTTATTATTATTGTAAGATGTGCAAGCCAACTGCGCATAAATCTTATAACCACTAAAATCGTTGTTCATTTGTTATCCTTTTTCGATAAATTTATTTTTCAGTATCTGTTTTAACTCATAATTATATTCCAGTAATCCGGTTTTAGTATATCCACAAAATAACCCGCCCTCCGTGCCTGATATTTCTTTTTGGATGCCTGATAAAATAAATGAATTTGGGCAATAAATATTGTAAATTTTAGCCACTGTCTTGGTTTTGTTCGTATCACTGTAAATATTTATATTGTTTAGTTTTTGAGTAAATTTAGAACTATCTCGCATGTTTGAAAAACTTACATACATATTGTCTAAATCGTCTAAAGTAAAGTTATTGTCTATTATGATTATTTCATAATCTTTTTCTATATTGCATTTGTATTCATAAACGATGCGGTTTTTAACATCGATAAAGCTGACGGCAGAAAGTAATACCGCCAGTACAAAAGTAACTTTTTTGTCGAATTTTATTTGTTTTTTTTGAAAAATGCCTAGAAAAAACGGCGTTAAAAATATGGAAAATAAAGTCGAAATGCCTGATATGGCTAGACACGATAGCATCAGTACAAATTTTAGTATTTTATTTAAATTTGATAGATAAATCTGATTTATCACTACAGCCCAAGCAAAAGAGATTATAAGGATTAAGATAAAAGCTAGCATTTTATGCTGCTTTCCATATGCCATAGTTCGAATTTGTTCTGGAGACTTCTATTCTCTCTGCGAATCTTTCCTTCCGCCATAAATTTACTATAAGGCTGAATGCGTCTTTAGCTCTTGCGTCTGTTACTGAAGTAGTCATTGAGGTGTTTTGATAGTGATGGAAGGCTTCGCCTATCTTATCTTCAATATAATGTTTAAAATTTACCTGTTCGTTTCCTAGCCAATAATACTTACCGTCACTATCCTTATAAATTTTATGATAATTTAAGTTATTTCCGCTAGGAGAGTTAAAGGTATAGCAATTATCAAACAAAGAAGGATACATCTTAGATGCTATTTGAGCTAGTGTTCCGCCAAGAGAGTGTCCAACTATTGTGATGTTTTTGCCTGTTTGCTTATAAGTTTTTAATATGTCTGCTATACCATTTATATAATCGATCATGCTACCTGCTTGAGAATTAGGCATATAATTTAAAGCTAAGCTACCATCAGCAATAAGTAAATCATCCCAAAATTCATTTAATGCTTCAGTACCACGAATAGCGATAACTATTTCATTTTCTTTTTCAAATGCGGTAGCTTGAAAGCCACTGCTTGTATAATTTTTTTTAAATGGTTCGTTCGATTTATCTTTTTCGGTGTAGCCATTAAGTATTTTGTTTTTCAAATGACCTACATCATCATAACTAATCCACGATAAAGCAGAGTATTCTTTTAGTTTCTTAAAATTGCTTCCCATTTTATTCTCCTTAAAATATGTTGTTATTTTTTAAAATATATTC
>NZ_LIWR01000021.1 GCF_012978815.1 Campylobacter sp. RM16189
GAGAAGAGAGCGAGGCTGTGCACATGATAAATCAAGCCGTAAATCAGATAGATGATCTCACCAGACAAAATGTCCAAGTGGCCAATAGTACAAACGAAGTTACTTCTGAAGTTGACAATATGGCTAAAGTTATAGCAGAGGATGTAAGAAAGAAGAAATTTTAATGTCCATTGTTTTTGGACCGGTTAGCTCCAGGCGGTTTGGTAGATCGCTTGGAGTTGACCTGTCTCCTGACAAAAAATCTTGCAATTTTGATTGTGTCTATTGCGAATTAACCGCCTCAAAAACTGTTGATAAAATTTCAGATCCTATTAGCATAGAAGAAATTATTAAGGAAGTTTCAGCTGCACTAAAAATCCACAAAGATATCGATGTGATTACGCTCACTGCAAATGGCGAGCCAACTTTATATCCAAATTTAAAGGAGCTTATTTGTAGATTAAATTTAATAAAAGATAGTGCAAAGTTATTGATTTTGTCAAATGGAACGGGCGTGCTAAATTCTAAAATTTATGATGCGATTTTGGCGCTTGATATAGTTAAATTTAGCCTTGATAGCGCTATTCAAAAGACATTTCGTAAAATAGATCGCGGAGATAAAAAACTTATAGTGTCTGATCTAATAGAAAAGATGTCTGAGTTTAGAAACGAATTTAAGGGCGAGCTTGTGCTTGAAATTCTTGTAGTAGAAGGCTTTAACGACACTAAAGATGAATTTGAAGCTTTAAATTTGGCTATAAATAAAATTGCCCCATCAAGAGTAGATATAAGCACCATTGACCGTCCTCCAGCCTATCCTGTAAAAGGCGTTAATAGAGATACTTTAGAAGAAATAGCTGGCTATATCACAAATATACCTTGTGTCATAGCCAGCGCCAAATATGGAGATAAAATGCTTGATTTTACCAAAGAAGAATTACTAGAACTCTCTTGTCGTCGTCCTCAAAGCGATATAGATGTGAAAAATAGTTTTTCTGAAATCTCAAAGCACAATTTAAATGAGCTTATAAAAGACGGCAAGATATATGAAACAAATGTAAGTGGAGTTAAATTTTATAAAATATCTTGATTTGAAGCATATTTTTTTATTATTTACTCTAAATATAAGCTATTTGTCTGAATATTTAATAGAATTTTAGAAATTTATATATTTTAAGCTAAATTTTATTGACAAAAGACATATTTTTTTCTATAATACGGCTTCTTTTATCAATTTTCCGGATTAGCTCAGCGGTAGAGTAGTCGGCTGTTAACCGATTGGTCGCTGGTTCGAATCCAGCATCCGGAGCCATTTACTTTTTCCACTCAATTCTTAAACTTTCTAATTTTTTTACAAAAGCCCTAAAATACGAGCCTAGAACGCCCTTTTTCTGTTTCAACTTTTCCGCTTTTTTCTTTTTTTTGCTATACTTTTCCAAAAAAAGTGAGACAAAAGTGAGACACTTTCTCTATAGTGTCTCAGTGTCTCACTTTTCTCAAAAAGGATACTCAAATGAAAAATACTCAGGATGTTTCAAGCGACCGAGAAATAAAAGCACTACCTATACCCGAAAAAACTACTATACATAGCGTAGAGGGCGTAAAAGGGCTAAAAATTCATGTATATCCATCCGGTACAAAGGTTTTCAAATATAAATATCGACAGTCAAACGCTATATATACTCATGTGACAGTAGGTACTTTCAAATATGGGCTTTTTGGGATCGTAGAAGCTACAAAAAAAGCAAATGTAGCTCTTGCAAAAATAACTATGAAAAATATAGACTATGTAGATCATAACCCTCAAAATTTTTTCGAGCTTTGGGAAGACTACAAAAAAGAGACCGCAAAATCAAGGGCTCATCTAAAAACGATAAATGAAATCATCAGTCGTTTTGAGAGATTATTTTTGCCACTTGTAAAAGATATTCCTCTTGAAATTATTGATGAACCAGCTCAAGTTAGGCCTATTTTTTTAAGAGCCTTAAAATCGTTGCAAACGGAGGATAACCCTAGAACAACTACTCTAGTAAAAGTCATTAATCAGCTTAATCTTTGCTTAGACCACTCAACCATAAAGGGATTGATAAAAATAAACCCTGTTAGAGTTATCTCTCAAAATTTTAAAAATTTTTTCATAAAAGCTAAGTCTGAGCCTAGAAAGGCTTTTACCTCTGAAAAAGAATTAGTGCCTTTTTTCGAGGCCGTTAATAATTATTTTGGCGATTCCATCGTAAAAGACTGTATGAAATGGACAATCATGTATGCTGTCCGCCCTGTAAATGCTAGAATGGCAAAATGGGAGGATATAGATTTTTCAGAAAAGGTATGGAGGATAAAAGGTAGTGATATGAAAATGGGTGAGGATTTCGTATTACCTCTAACCGATACGGCTATTCGCTTTTTAAAAAAAGTGAGAACATATGATCGACCCGATAGAGAGTATATTTTTTCTCATCTAGGATATCATACGCCTATGAGTGATGGGACGATGCGTATGGCTCTCATCCGTATGGGATTCAAAGGAGAGGTACACATGCATGGGTTTCGATCTACTTTTCGAACTATGATGAGTGAGATGAACTTTGAGAAAAAGCTAGGATTTACCGAAGAGGTGCTTTCGCTTTGTATCGACCATAAATTTAGAAAAGTCGTTAGATCCGATGAATCATATCATAGGGCTAAATTTGAGGACGGCAAGCGAAAAGCCTTTAATTATTGGCACAAAAAACTGAGAGAG